>DAOVVL010000069.1 GCA_030637205.1 Thalassospiraceae bacterium
CCACCACATAGCGGTTATGCACGATCTGGTGGCGCACATAGACGGGGCTGCCGTGCTTCTTGAGCGCCGTTTTGACGATTTCTATGGCACGGTCAACACCGGCGCAAAAGCCACGGGGTTGGGCAAGGATGATTTTAAGCGGTGGGTTCATTTTGAGAACATAGTCATTTTCAGGCCTGAGTTGAAGCATTGGCGCAAAAAAAAGACCCACGCCAGATGGCATGGGTCAGTTGGGGGTATCAAATTAGGATAATAGCTCAGCCGGTGACGTTGATTTCCACGGTTTTGCTTATTTAACGGTCATGGCTTGATATAGGTGTAACCCTGTTCCTGAAGATGTGAGATTTCGGCAACGCCGGACATCACCACATCTTCGTCAAAGACTTCGTGCATATCACTAAGCGCAATTTTTTTGTCCTTCATGGTGTTTGCACAAACGCTAATTGAAACGCCTTGTGATTTCATGCTGACGATGGATGTTTGCAACGGGCCTGGTGTTTTTGCAGTTTTCATCATGAAGATACCATCGCCATGAACGATCACTTTCATATCCAGGTTTTTGGCACCAACAGCGTTGATGTGGTTCTGGATATTTTTCAGCGCTCTTTTATAGGCTACGTCTTCTTTGCCGCCCGGATAGTTGATGTGGTAAACGACTTTCTGCTTGCCATAGCCAACGCTATCAGATGCTTGAGCCTGTGTAGAGCCGCTAACCAAGATGGCAAGTGCCGCCAGACCAGCAAAAATAATATTCATGAATTTCACTTTGTTCTTCCCAAATTATACTGATTTTCCACCTTCAGGCGCACCGCGCCAAAGTCGGCACCCCCCCAATAGTGACAACATTGTCATCACTATTATGTTACGTCAGGGATGTGTAATTTCATATTGGGGGCATCCCTATCGATGGGGCAGGGATTTCCCTTAAACGCTGAATATTGCCTAGTTTGTAAAAGATTGCGAGCCCAGCGCCTTGCGCATCAGGTCTGCCATGGATGTCGACTGCATTTTTTCCATCACTTTGGAGCGGTGAGCCTCGACCGTTTTATCGCTGATCGAAAGGCTCTGTGCGATGGTTTTGTTGGTTTCGCCGGTGATGATCTTATCCATGACTTCGCGTTCGCGCGGCGTTAGCTGGTTGATCATTTCTTCGACCTCAAGGCGGGAAGATTCCTTGCTGTGCCGATTAGCACATTCCGCGATCGCTTTTTGCACCTGATCGAGAATAGCCTGATCGTTATAGGGCTTTTCAATGAAATCAAATGCGCCGTCTTTCATGGCGTGGACCGCCATTTGCACATCGCCATGCCCGGTGACCACGATGACGGGCAGGCAAATCGACTTGTCGGCCAGGCGGCGTTGCAGTTCCAGCCCGTTCATGCCCGGCATACGCACATCGACGATCAGGCAAGCGGGGCATTCGGCATCGAAGGCATCAAGAAATTCCTGCGCTGAACCATAAGTTTCAACCTTCAAGCCGACAGACGAAATCAACCAGCTGAGCGATTCGCGCACCGCTTCGTCGTCATCAACCACATACACGGTTCCGCTTGTCTGGCCACTGCCTTCAGATGGAAGAGCTGTATCAGGCGGCATGGTCGGCATCCTTTTGTTCGATTTCTTTTGCAATCGGTAATGAGAACCGGATTATTGCACCGCCTTGGGCCGTGTTTTCCGCCCACAGCCGCCCACCGCAGGTTTCGATGATGGTGCGGCTGATGGAAAGGCCCATGCCCATTCCACCGGTCTTGGTGCTAAAGAACGGTTCAAACATTTGTTCCAGATGATCTTGGCTGACCCCGCACCCGTTGTCACGGACCGAAACCACCAGTTCATCGGTTTCGTTTCGGTCGGTCCTGATGAAGATGCGTCTGGGGCCGTCGATTTTGGATATGGCTTCCAGCCCATTGCCGATCAGGTTGAGCAGAACCTGTTCGATCTGCACCCGGTCAACGCTCACAGCCGGAAGATCGGCCTCCAGCTCCAGTGTAATTTCAGCATTTTGACGTTCGATTTCGGCGTATGAGATTTCCACGGCTTCGCGGACCAGCGGATTGATGCTCAGGTCTTTCAGGGTCGGTTCGCTTTTGCGCACCATTCTGCGGATGCGGCGGATAACTTCGCCGGCGCGTTCAGCTTCCGAAGTTACGCGCTGCATAGCACCCAGAATGGCTTCGGTTCCGGATGCATCATCTAACTGAAGGGTTTTCATCCGTCGCACGCATCCTTGTGCATAATTGGTAATGGCCGATAGCGGCTGGTTGATCTCATGGGCAAGGCTTGCGGCCAGTTCGCCCAAGGTGTTGACGCGCGAAATATGCGCCAGCTCGTTCTGGCGGCGTTGGGCAATGCCTTCATGGCGTTTGCGTTCTTCAATCTGGCGTTTCAGTTCAAGGTTGGCTTCGGAAAGCTGAACCGTGCGCCGCGCCACCAGTCGTTCAACCTGCACTCCCCAGAAAATAGCGATGGTGACCAACACCCCGGCAAACACCAACCAGTGCCAGTACTGGCCGATCAAAAGTTCCAGCGTAATTTCCACCGGCGCGTCATAAGGTGCGATGTTCAGTTCGCGCAGCGTTTCATGCACGGGTAAATAATCCAGCGGTACGGTCCAGCCGCTGATCCCGCTGGCGATTGCAGCCGGGTGGTCCACATCCATGCCCAACAGCGCCACCACCACCTTTTGCGACAGTTCCTGTGAAGTGTGGCGCAATTTGGCAATCGGCCATTCCGGATACAGCCGGGTGCTGAGCAGATAGGGAAAGCCTTCAACGTCTTTTGATCCCAGTACCCGGGCGCTGGCAAGATTGATGCGACCATCGCGGGCCATGCTTTCCAGCACCCCGGATCGAACGGTCCCGGCATCCACTTCGCCGTTCAGTACCGAAAGCACGATCCGGTCCTGGGGAAAGCCGACGTATTCAATGGACTTCAGATCAGTAAAGGGATCAATCCCGGCGGCCTTCATTTCCAGCCACGCCATCTGAAAACCGCCAAACGCCGTTTTGCGTACCGCCATGAACGATTTGTCATCCAGGTCGTTGATGGTTTGGATGTCTTCGCGATCAGATCGCGTCACAATCACCGCACCGAACACGTTGCCGATCAAAACGGAACGCTCTGGGCGCAGGGTGGCCATGCGGGTGACCCCAAACTTCGATTCCAGAACCACATAGTTGCCGGGGTTGCTTAAAACGAAATCGACTTCATCACCAGCAACGGCGCTGGACATTTCGCTTAACGTCAGCGGCACCACGTGAAAGGTTCTGCCGGGGATGCTTGTTTCCAGAAAATCGGCAACCGGCTTCCATTGTTTGAGCGCGCTTTCCTTGCCGCGAAATGCCAGAACCGCGATGCGGACCTCGCCGGGCTTTCTGGGTTCGCTCAAATGGCTGATACCACCTACGGCAAATGCTACTGTGGGGGCGACCAGAGCCAGCACAAATGCAACCAGTATCGCCATCAGGGCAATGCCTGAACTTCTTTGGGGCAGGTGGGGTCGCAATTGTGCCATTGGGCAACCTTTATAGGGCGCTAGAATGGGGTGTGTCAGGGCAAATCGAAGCAAGTCATTGAATTTCTGTCAACTCCAGCCACATAACCATACAGCATTTATGGCTTCTATCCTCATTTTTCAAGCAGTAACCCTTGACATGACTTGGGTATTTATGGGATATTCTACCCAACCGGTGCCCAATGGGGCCGGGAAACATAGGTTCGGCCAGTTGGCGGGCCTGTCAAAAGGTAAGGGCTAAAGATCAGCCCACCTACAGGACTATTGCTTCATTAGGAGGATAGCGTCCAGATGAGTGCTTATAACGTTCCCGCAGTTGCGACCGAAAATGGCCTTTCACAGTTTTTCCGTGAGGCTTGGTCTTATCCCATTCTCAAAGCCGAAGATGAATACGCGCTGGCCGTGCGCTACGTCGAAGACGGCGACGTTGATGCCGCGCACCAGATGGTGACCAGCCACCTGCGCCTGGTTGCCAAGATCGCGATGGGCTATCGCGGTTACGGCCTTCCGGTTGCAGACTTGGTCAGCGAAGGCAACATCGGCTTGATGAAAGCCGTTAAAAAGTTTGATCCGTACAAGGGCTTCCGCCTTTCCACCTATGCGATGTGGTGGATCAGGGCGTCGATCACCGAATACGTCCTTAAATCCTGGTCGCTGGTCAAGATGGGCACCGTGGCGGCGCAGAAAAAGCTGTTTTTCAGCCTGCGCAAGCACAAGGCGCGTCTTGGCATCGACGACAATGGCGAATTGATGCCCGAACATGCGGCCCAGCTCTCGCACGATCTTCAGGTATCTGAACGCGATATCATCAACATGAACCGGCGCATGGCGTCGCGTGACATGAGCCTGAATGCACCGCTTTCACGCCACGAAGACGGCGATACTGAATTTCAGGACACGCTGGTTGCCGAAGGCGTGTCGCCGGAACAATTCACCGAAACCAATCAGGAACGCAGCTTGCATCACCAGATGCTACAAGCGGCCATGGAAAACCTGGATGAGCGCGAATTGCACATCTTTACCGAACGCCGTTTGAAAGAAGACCCGGTGACCCTTGAACATCTGGGCGAACATTACGGTATCTCGCGCGAACGGATCCGCCAGTTGGAAGTGCGCGCGTTTGACAAGGTGCAAAAAGCTGTTCTGGGTTCGATGGCGAAAGTTGATGAAGGTCATCTGCTGGGCGCCCCGGCCCCGGCTTAATACCTACTGGGGCTTAAATAATCTGGCGAAGTCTGCCCGAATGGGGCCATGATGGTGCATGGCTTCCCCCATTGCACCTTCTGTTGAAAGTTTGCCGCAAATCCTTTTCTTTTGCGATTTTGGGCTGCCCTATACGGGGCAGATGCGTTCGCGCGTATTGGACGCGCTGCCGCTTAAGCTTCGTGGCCAGGCGCAGATCATCGATTTAATGCTCGACGTTCCAGCCCATGATGTCAGGTATGCATCTGTATTATTGGCAGCCCTTGCCGACGGCATTTCCCTGCGGTCGGTTTTTGTTTGCGTGGTCGATCCGGGCGTGGGGTCCGATCGCCCGGCGGGGGCGGTGTTTGCCGGCGGGCGCTGGTTTGTCGGCCCCTTGGGCGGCTTGTTTGAACACATTCTAAGACGCTGGCCGGATGACGCTGAGGTTTACTCATTTGAACATGATCGGGGCGATCTATCGGCCAGTTTTCACGGCCGTGACCTGTTTGCCCCGTTGGCGGCACGTATCGCCATCCAAGGCAAAAATGTCGAGGGGCTCAAATCATTACCGATTGATGCCCATCGCTGCCCTGATTGGTCCGATGATGTGGCGCAAGTGATCTATGTGGATGGGTTTGGCAACGCGATCACGGGTGTGCGCGCCACCCAAAAATGGGCCGAAAGCAATCCCATCGTTTGTTTGGGTGACACCGAAATCAAGTCCGCCAGAACCTTTTCGGATGTACCCGAAGGCACTGTAATGGCTTATGAAAACGCTTTCGGACTGATCGAAATTGCGGTCAACCGGGGCAGTGCTGCCAAGCAACTGGGGCTTGTGGTGGGCAGCCACATCCGCATCAAATAGGTGTGATGTTCATCACAGGAAAGTTGAATACAATTTGCGTAATATTCTAACGAGTTTCTATATGTATCAGGAACGCCAGCGCGGGGCCCAAGCCAGCCCGTATACGGGTTAAAGTCAAGACTTGTCCATATCTTACAATCCGTTATGGTTTTTATACGAATTAAAAACGAGGGTTAAATGAGCCTGAAAGTCAAGTTCTGGGGAGTGCGAGGCAGCATTGCGTGCCCGTCGATCAATCATATCGGATACGGTGGCAATACCAGCTGCATCGAAGTGAATGCCAACGGGCATCGCTTTATCCTGGACGCCGGAACCGGTATCCGTGGCTTGGGCCGTGAGTTCAGCAAGGACGGCATCAGCGATGTTCATATCCTGTTGACCCATACCCACTGGGATCACATCAACGGCTTTCCGTTTTTTGAACCCGCGTACGATCCAAATGCAACCGTCCACATCCATGCCGGTCACCTGAGACGTTCCGGAGGCATTCAGGGAGTGCTGGCTGCCCAGATGGACAACCCGATGTTCCCGGTTCCGCTGTCGGCCATGATGGCGAAGATGCGCTTTGAAGATTTCCAGGTCGGCAGGGCGTTTGATCTGTTTGATGATGTAAAAATCGTGACCGCGCCGCTGAACCATCCCAACGGTTCAACCGGATACCGTATCGAATTCGACGGCTTGAGCGCATGTTATGTTACCGATACCGAACATGTGCCGGGCACGATGGATCAAAACATACTGGACCTGATAAAAGACGCCGACCTGGTGATCTATGACAGCACCTACACCGAAGAAGAATTCCCGGCGAAAGTCGGCTGGGGCCATTCGACATGGAACGAAGGCGTCAAGCTGTGCCGGGAAGCCGGCGTGAAGCAGCTGGCGATTTTCCACCACGATCCCGACCACGATGATAAATTCATGAAAAACCTGGAAGCCGAAGCCAAGGCAGAATGGGATGACGTTATCGTTGCCCGCGAGGGAATGGAAATCGAGCTTTGATCTGATTACTGATTAGAATCAGTTTCGCTCTCATTTTTTTCTGACTCATCATCCTGTTCTTGCGCTTCATCGCGTGCGCGCTGTTCTTCGGCGAGGCGTTTGCGTTCTTCTTCGGCCAGACGTTCTTCAAGCAAGATATCTGAAAATTCTTCTCTTTCCTTGCGGTTCATTACCTGCAGGTCGACGACCACACGGCGGTTGCGCGCCATATTTTCCGGGATGGGGTCTCCCTTTACGGTGCGGTTGGGGAATTTGGGCCGGGTGGCGGCGTGGCCAACCACGGTCTGGCGGTAATTGTGCAAGCCTATGGATATAAAATAATTGGTCACCGATGCCGCACGACCGGCGGAAAGTTCCCAGTTGGACGGGAATTGGACGGTATTAATGGGGTCATCATCGGTGTGGCCGTTGACCACGATGAAAAAGTATTTGAATTTTTCCTTGGCAAACGTAACCGACAAGCTGTCGAGGATGGGGGCGGCTTCGGGGCGCAACTTGGCGGTGCCGGGAATAAAGAACGCACCTGAAGACATTTCAATGGATAAGCCTTTGTCAGACTTTTGAACATCGACCACCTGTTCGGCCTGCATTTCAAAAACGGCGCTTTCAAGTTCCTGCGCCAGTACCGTGGTGGTCGAGATGGTTTTCCCTTTTCCTATTTCATCCTTGATGCCGGCCATGACTTCTTCGTATAGCGGAATGTCAATCTTTGAAAAGGAAACCAGCATCACAAAAAACGCCATCAGCAGCGTGATGGCGTCGGCATACGTCATCAGCCATTCTTCTTCTTCTACTTCTTCGACGATTGCTGGTGGCGGCACGGGATTGCTCCAGTATAGCTTGGTTCAGATTATTTTTTGCGCGCGTCATCAATGTTAAAGTGGATCGACGGGTCAAGGAAGCTGTTCATTTTGTCCTGAATGAAACGCGGGCTTTTTCGATCCGCCAGCATCACCAGACCTTCGGCGATCAGGTAGTTTCTGAAACGCACGATCTGTTCGCGCTGCATGATTTTGTTGGACGCCGGCAGGTAGATCAAACGGGCAAAGATCACACCATACAGCGTGGTCAACAACGCAACCGCCAGGCCGGGGCCAAGTGCGGACGGGTCTTCACCCATTTTATCCAACATGATCACCAGCCCGATCAGGGTGCCGATCATGCCAAAGGCCGGTGATGTTGATGCCATTGCTTTGAGGATATTGACCTGAACGGTGTTGCGGCCAAACGAGCTTTCGATCTGGTTGTCGAGAATTTCGCGAACTTCGGCCCCGGTGTAGCCGGTAATCACCATGTCGACGCCAAATTTTAGAAAGCGATCGCCCTTAACCGCCTTGGCGGCTTCGGCTTCCAGTGCAGGGGTGCCATTTTTTTGCACCACATAGGCCCAGCGGATCACGCGCCCGACTTCTGCTTTCAGGATGTTGCGGCCAACTTTGGGGGTGAACAAAACCCGCCAGATCAGTTTGAGCGAAAGCACCACGTAGCGCGGTTCGTATGAAATGAAGGTCGCGGCCAGCGTTCCGCCGACCACCATCACGAATGAGGGAAAATGGAAGAAGACCACGTAGTTGTCGGTACTCATTGCAATCGACCCGAAGAACAGGGCAAACGCAATAATTAAGCCGAACAACGTGGCAAAGGACATACCCCCCATGACA
>DAOVVL010000337.1 GCA_030637205.1 Thalassospiraceae bacterium
AGATCACCACGTCCGTTCGGTCAGCGACTTCCAATGGCGAGGTGGCGGAACTCATGCCTTCCAATGCCAGCTCCTCGGCCACCGCCTGGGTGCGGTTATAAATGATCATCTCGGCCCCTTCCCTGTGCAGGTTCCTCGCCATCTGTTTGCCCATCAGGCCCAAACCGATAAAGCCGATCTTCATGCCTGTTAAAGATGTCATGTCCTATGTTCCTTTAGCTTTATCATTTCAATCATCACTTTCTGCCAGAAAAGCTGCCACCTCAACCAACGTGTCTTTCAGGCCCAACCGGCTGACCTCGACCTCTGGCGGAAACGCCGTGGTGAGGCGCGTGGGCAGGGCAGAATCCAGCATCACAAACACGCCGCGGTCAGAGGCGCGGCGGATCAAACGCCCGTAAGCCTGCTTTAATTTCAACCGCGTCAGCATTTCATCATAGGCCCGCCCGCCAAAGGCCGCACGCCGGGCCTTGGTCACAATGTCGGGACGCGGCCACGGCACCCGATCAAACACGATCAGACGAAGCGAACGACCCGGAACATCAATGCCGTCGCGCACCGCGTCGGTGCCCAACAGGCACGCATTTTCCTCGATGCGAAAAATATCTATCAAGGTTCCCACATCCAGCGGGTCCACGTGCTGGGCCAGCAGATCAAACCCTTGCGCGTCCAGTTCAGGCGCAATGTCTTCATGTACAGCGCGCAGACGGCTGATGGCGGTAAATAAGCCTAAGCCCCCGCCGCCCGCGGCCATGAACAGTTCGCGGTATGCCGACGCCACCTGGGTGCGGCTTTTTTTGTTCACATCGTTCACCACCAACACGCGGGTCTGGGCCGCGTAATCAAACGGCGATGGCTGGCTGACCAATATAGGCGGCGCGTTCAGGTGCGCGGCACCCGTGCGCGCCATGGCCGGTGCCCATTCGCCTTCGTCGCGCAGCGTCGCCGATGTCACCAACACGCCTTCTGCCGTTTCGATCAGGGCTTCGGCCAGCGGTTTTGTCGGATCGATCCAGTGGCGGTTATACGAAACATCGACTTCGCGGCCCTGATAACGTTCAACCGAAAACCAGTCGACGAATTCTTCCGGCGTTCCTTCACTACAAGATTCCAGCATGGAGCGCCATGCTTGTACCGGTAAGATCGCGCGCCGCGCTAAGCTGCCCGCCAGACCTTCGATGCTCGAACGCTGGTTGCTGTCCAGGGTATCGGCATCATCATCCAACTTTTGCACCATGCGTTTTCTCAAATTCACCAGCGGCGCTTCCAGCTCTTTCAGCGCGGTTGCCAGTTCCGCCGCGACTGCAGCCAACCCATCGCCCAAGGGTTCGGTCGGGCATTCCAGCGAATAGGCTTGCGCGCTGCTGTCTTTGTCGCGCGCCAGCACCTGGGCGCGGATGTGTTGCAAAAGCGCCTCGGTCGGTCCCGACGTTGCGCCGTCGGCGATGCGGTTGCGCCATCCCGGCCCCGGCAGCGCATGGGCGGCGCGGCGCACAGCATCAATCAGTTGTGAAATTTTTTCATCATCTGCGACCCAGTCATCAAAGCGCGTTTTGATGCCGCGCGACCGGGACCGGCTGCCGGCTTCGGCGCCGACAATCCAGCGGCGCAGATCTGACGTTTCGCGGCCCGATAACTGCGCCGAAAATGCACTGTCGGCAGCGGCAAACAGGTGATGGCCTTCATCAAACACATAGCGCGTCGGAAGTGCATTATCGCCCCCCGATCCACCAAGCGCCGCCTGCACCATCACCAGCGCATGATTGGCCACCACCAAGCGCGCATGGCGCGCGCGGCGCTGGCTATGTTCGACAAAACATTTGCGGTAGTGCTGACAGGCCGAATACAAACATTCGCCGCGGGTATCGGTCAGGTCCAGCGTTAGCGAGCGGCCCAGCAAACCTTCCAGCCACGCCGGGAAATCGCCGCCGACCATATCGCCATCGCGGCTGGCCTCGGCCCAGCGCGCCACCAGCCCCAGCGCCACCCAGTCGCGTGAGCCCGGTTGCAGGCGTCCCATGGCCTCTTCAAAGTTCAATACGCAAAAATAATTTTCCCGGCCTTTGCGCACCACGACGCGACGCGCTTTTTCGTCTGCGTCGGGGTACAGGCGGTCCAGCTCACCATCTAACTGTCGCTGAAGATTGCGCGTAAATGTGCTGATCCAAACGCAGCCTTCGTTTTTATCGGCCCACAAACTTGCGGGCGCGATGTAAGCCAACGTTTTGCCGACCCCGGTTCCGGCTTCGGCCAGCACAAACTGCGGCGCGTCCACGTCTTGGGCCGGATCAAACGCGGCCGTGACCCCGGCGGTATAATTTTGCTGCTCGGGGCGTTTTTCAGCGAGGCCCCCCGCCAGAAGCGCATCCAGTCGCTTGCGCGCATCTTCAGGCGATACCGGCTGATCGCCGGCCTTGGGCGGGGGTGGGCGTTCTTCCCATTCGACCAAGCGGTCCCAGATGCGCAAACCGCCCCGCGCGCGCGTACTGTGACCCTGCTTGCCGGCGTCTTGGCCAAGTGCCGCCAACACCGCATCCGCCCACGGCCAGCCGCCCGCCGCCATGGCGCGTGCAATGGGCGCGATGGTCTTGGCC
>DAOVVL010000322.1 GCA_030637205.1 Thalassospiraceae bacterium
GGTACGCGTATCCGTGCACGGCGCTTTGTGATCGCCACCGGATCGCGCGCGTTTGTGCCACCCGTACCGGGCATTGAGAATGCAAATGTGCTGACCAACGAAAACGTCTTTGAGCTGACAGAAATTCCGCGCCACCTGATCGTTATCGGCGGCGGGCCGATCGGCATCGAGATGGCGCAGGCGTTCAGGCATTTAGGAAGCGAAGTCACGGTGGTCGAGATGTTCACCATCATGCCCAAAGACGATCCCGAACTGGTCAACGTGGTGCGCCAGTGCCTGTTGGCTGACGGTGTGCGGGTGATGGAAGGGGTGAAGGTGGTGCGCATTGAAGGCTCGCCTGATGGCCCCCAAGTTGTTATCGAAGACGCGGACGGTCATTCGCAGACAATTTCAGGAACGCACCTTCTGGTCGCCGCCGGGCGTCGTCCCAATGTCGAAGATTTGGGGCTTGAAGAAGCGGGTGTTCAGGTGCGCGACGTTGCACCGGGCGGCATCATCGTGAACAAGGGCCTCAAGACATCGAACAAAAAAATATACGCCATTGGCGACGTGGCGGGCGGGTTGCAGTTTACCCACGTGGCGGGCTATCACGCCGGCATCGTGATCCGCAGCGCGCTGTTTCGTTTACCCGCCAAGGCCAAACACGATTATGTGCCGTGGGTGACCTATACCGATCCCGAACTGGCGCAGGCCGGCATGACCGAAGCACAGGCGCGCGAAGCTTATGGCGATAACATCAAAGTGCTAAGCCATCCGTTTGCCGATAATGACCGGGCGCGGGCTGAACGGCGCACCGAAGGCATGCTGAAAGCCGTGCTGGGGCCGAAAGGAAAGATTCTTGGCTGCGGCATCGTTGGCAGTGGCGCCGGGGAATTGATCGCGCCCTGGGTGCTGGCCATGGAAAATGGCTTGAAAATCAGCGCACTAGCATCGACCATTACCCCGTATCCGACACGTTCCGAGATTTCCAAACGCGCGGCGGGCAGCTATTACACAGCTGCCCTCTATGGTCCGCGCACCCGATGGCTGGTACGCTTGTTGTCGATCTTCGGCTAGGGTTTAAGGGGAGCAAGACGCCATCATCGACTTTCTTTCACAGGAATTCCTTGAAAACGCTTCGATAATTTTATTGGTCGTGATGGTCGGGGTGGTTTTGTTCAGAAGCAAGCACCTGTTTGGCGACAAAGATGGTGGTGATGGCGACGGTGACGGATCAAAGGCGGAATAATTTGTAATGGAACAGGTTGTGCAACAAGACGACTGGTCGCCCGAACAGTATTTGCAGTTCGCCCATGAACGCACCCGCCCGGCGCTGGCCCTGCTCGGTCATATTGCGTTGGCTGATCCCAAAACCATTGTCGATCTGGGCTGCGGTGCGGGCAACGTGACGCGTCTGCTGCGTTCGCGCTGGCCCGATGCGCAGATTTCGGCCGTGGATAATTCGCCTGCCATGATTGAACGCGCCAAAAGCGAACAGCTTGCGCTGGGCGTTGATTGGATTTTGGACGATATCGCCACTTGGGATTTCCCCGCGCCGCCAGACCTTATTTTTTCCAATGCGGCGTTGCATTGGATGGACCACCACCGCGAACTTTTCCCACGCCTGTTTTCACGCCTGGCGCCGGGCGGTGTGCTGGCGGTGCAAATGCCCAACAACTTTTCAGCCGCGTCGCATACACTGATGCTCGAAGTCGCCAAACAAGGCCCGTGGGCTGATAAGCTGGCGGGCCTGCTCAGGCCCACGCCGGTTTCGTGGCCGGGGGCCTATAAGCAGTGGTTAAGTGCCGATGCGAAAAAAGTGCGCGTGTGGGAAACCCAGTACATGCAAATTTTTGAAGGCGAAGACCCGGTGTTTGAATGGATCAAGGGCACGTCGCTGGCGCCGTTGCTGGGTGCGTTGGATTTTGCCGAGCGCGGTGCGTTTATCACCCAATACAAAGCGCGACTTAATGATGCTTATCCGCAGATGCCCAATGGCCGCGTGATGTATCCCATGCGCAGAATTTTCGTGGTTGCCGAGGCCGCTTAAGGATTGTTCCTAGTCCCCCATTTTTTCGGGCGGGCGATCAGTCGCCCAACACAACACCTTCACGCCGTGGATCGGCAGCCCCGGTCAGGCCACCCTCAGTGCTGCCAACCATATGCAAACCTGAATTGGTCGCTTTAAGCTTTACCTCGTGACCCATGGCTTCCAGCGGGCCTTGCAGCACTTCTGCACCGACGCCCGCTTCCAGCTCAACCGCGCCGCCGCGGCTGAGGAAATGCGGCATTGAAATCGCCTGATCCGGGCTCAGGTTCCAATCCAGCATTCCGATCAGGGTTGCGGCCACGTAACCGATGATGGACGATCCGCCGGGTGATCCCACCGCGGCTTTTATCTCACCATTGCCATCAAACACCAGCGTTGGTGCCATGGAAGATCGCGGACGCCGGCGCGGCCCCGCCTGATTGGCCACCGGTGCGCCGCCTTGTTCGGGGCGGAACGAAAAATCGGTCAACTGGTTGTTAAGCAAAAATCCTCGCACCATCAGGCGCGAACCAAACGCGCTCTCAATACTCGACGTCATGGAGACCGCATTGCCGTCGCCATCAATGACGCTGAGATGCGTGGTCGAAACGCCTTCGCTTTCATCCGATAGGCCATATTGGCCGAAAGTCATGCCGGGCATGCCGGGCGAGGTTTCAGGCGCGGCCATGTCCGCATCAATCAGCTTGGCGCGTGCGGCCAGATAGTCAGGATCGATCAGGCCTTCGGGCCACGGAAC
>DAOVVL010000201.1 GCA_030637205.1 Thalassospiraceae bacterium
ATTTTCGTTGAAGTAGGTGCAAACCTCGGTGGTGATGGTAAAGCCCGGGGGAACCGGCAAGCCCAGCGCGCACATCTCGGCTAGGTTTGCCCCCTTGCCGCCCAACAGGCCTTTCATGTCGGCGCGGCCATCTGCGTCTCCGCCACCAAAGGCATAGATCAGTTTGTTCGCTGCTTTCGCCATGATCTTTGGAGCCTTCTATCCCTCAATTTTGGAAAAGTCTGCAATTTCGTCCATGGTTGCCTGAATTTCCGATAAAAGCATCAAGCGGTTTTTACGCAACGCCGCATCATCTGCATTGACCGTCACATCGTCAAAAAACGCATCAACGGGGCTGCGCAACTTGGCAAGACCCGACATGGCGTCTTTAAACTTTTCAGCCTCGATCAACGGCGCGCAGTCGCCCGCCAGATCTCGAAGCGCCGCATGCAGCGCCTTTTCTTGCGCCTCAACCAAAAGCCCGGCATCGGCCTTGCCCATATAAGAAGTCTTGTCTTTCTTTTCTTCAATTTTCAGGATGTTCACTGCGCGCTTGTGCGCCGCCAACAGGTTCGCACCGTCATCCGTGGCAACAAACGCTGACAGCGCATCGACCCGCGCCAGCAGGCGCACCAGATCATCCTCGTCGCCTTTACTCATAACCGCATCGATCAGGTCATGGCGCACGCCTTCTGATTTCAGATGCACTTTCAGGCGGTCGGTGAAAAACGACAGCAAATCATCGGCGATCTTTTCCCCGCCCGCCAAACCAAACGCTTGCGTGAGGCCAAAGCGCAGATCGTTTTCAATGATCAGCCGGATCACGCCCAGCGCCGCACGACGCAGTGCAAACGGGTCTTTGGACCCGGTGGGTTTTTCATCAATGGTCCAGAAGCCCACCAGCGTGTCGATCTTGTCCGCCAGCGCCACGGCGACTGAGACCGGGGCCGTAGGGCAAACATCCGATGGGCCGAGCGGCGCATAATGATCGCGGATGGCATCGGCAACTTCCGCGCTTTCGCCGCCTTCAAGGGCGTAATAGCGCCCCATGACGCCTTGCAGTTCGGGCAGCTCGGCAACCATGCCGGTCACCAGATCGCATTTGGCAAGGCGCGCGGCTGAGCGCACCGCATCCTTGTCGGCGCCCGGCACAAACTGGGCAAGATCAGCGGCCAGCGCCTGAACCCGGTCCATCTTTTCATCAACCGTGCCCAACTTGGCGTGAAACACGATGTCTTTTAATTGGGTCGCACGCGAACCGAGCGAGACCTTGCGGTCCGTATCCCAGAAGAATTTGGCGTCCGACAGTCGCGCACGAAGTACGCGCTGGTTACCGGCAATGATTGCGGCGCCGCCATCGCTTGCCACCTGATTGGAAACCACGATGAACTTGGGCGCCAGCGTGCCGTCAGGATTCAGCACGGAAAAAAACTTCTGGTGCAGCTTCATGGTCGCCGACAAAACCTCGCCGGGCAGTTCCATGTACTCAGCATCAATGTCGCCCATCATCACCACCGGCCATTCGACCAAGCCAGTGACTTCGCGCAGCAAACCTTCGTCGGGCTTTAATGTGAGGCCTTCTTTTTCGGCTAGCGCCTCGGCTTTAGACACGATTTCGGCGCGGCGGTCGGATGCCGCCAGCATGACGTTTGCCTTGGCAAGCTTGGCTTTATAATCGGCAAAGTCCTTCACCGCGATAGCGTCGGGGTTGAGGAAGCGATGGCCGAAGGTGTGTTGGTTGGCGTTCACGCCTTCAAAGGAAACGTCCGCGACCTTGCCGCCAAACAGCGCCAAGATATTGTGCAGCGGGCGCACCCAGCGTTTTTCACCTTCGCCCCACTTCATGGACTTGGGCCATGGAAGCTGGCTGAGCGCATCGCCTAGCACATCGCCCAGCAGTTCGCGTGTGCCTGAACCCTTCTTGTCAATCACCGCAAAATAGAACGTCTTGCCTTTGATCTCGCGCTGTTCGCAATCGTCCAGGGTCATCCCGCCGAGGCTTTTAAGAAAACCATTGGTGGCCTGTTCGGGCGCGCCGACCTGGGGGCCTTTGCGTTCGTCTTTAATATCAGGGGTTTTTTCAGGCAGCCCGTCGATCACCAGCGTGAGCCGACGCGGTCCGGCGAAGGCTTCTGACTTGTCCCAGCTCAGCCCCGCTTTTTTCAAAGCGTCTTCGACCAGACGCTTGAGATCGTCAGCGGCTTTGGTTTGCATGCGCGCGGGAATTTCTTCGGATAATAGCTCCAGAAGCAGTTCGGGCATTACTGAGCGTCCCCGTTTTCGAGTCATGCTTCGCAACACGCGGTGGAAAGTTTGCGCACACGCCCGATATAGGCCTGTCGTTCGGTAACGCTGATCACACCACGCGCATCGAGAAGATTAAAGAAGTGGCTGGCCTGAACGCATTGTTCATACGCCGGCAATGCCAACGGCTTGTCCAGTGCCAGCAGGGCTGCGCATTCGGCCTCGGCATCGGCAAAGTGCTGGAACAGTTTTTCCGTGTTGGCATGATCGAAGTTGTACGCCGACTGTTCCTGTTCGTTGCGCAGGAAGATGTCGCCGTAGGTAAAGCCGCCATCTTTTTTGGCAAGGCCGTTCCAATCCAGATCAAACACGTTTTCAACGCCCTGAATATACATCGCCAGGCGTTCCAGCCCGTAAGTTAGCTCCACCGATACCGGGTCACATTCAATGCCGCCGACTTGCTGAAAATACGTGAACTGCGAAACTTCCATGCCGTCGCACCACACTTCCCAGCCCAGCCCCCACGCACCCAGCGTCGGGCTTTCCCAGTCGTCTTCAACAAAGCGGATGTCGTGTTTGGCGGTATCGATGCCCAGCGCGCGAAGGCTTTCCAGATACAATTCCTGGCTGTCTTGCGGGCTTGGCTTCCACATCACCTGAAACTGGTAATAGTGTTGTAGCCGATTGGGGTTTTCGCCATAGCGCCCGTCGGTAGGGCGGCGGCACGGCTGAACGTAAGCCGCTTTCCACGGCTCAGGGCCTAATGCTTTCAGCGTGGTCGCCGAATGAAAGGTGCCCGCACCGACTTGCAGGTCCAACGGCTGCAAAATCACGCAGCCTTTATTGGCCCAGAAATCCTGAAGGTTCAGGATCAGGCGTTGAAAACAGGTATCAGGGTTCGGTTTGTGGGCCATTGCTTCCCCCGGCACTCAACCCGGAAACGGACAGTCGTCCCGGCCACAGCTCTTGGCGCCCGGCGCAACAAACGTTCCGCAGGCGTCGCATTTCACCATTTCCTCTACCTTATCGGCGTTGGACGTTTTGCTTTGCGTGGCTTTGGGCGCAGCTTTGGCGGAAACGCTTTTTTCCTGCATGCGTCCGAACCACTTGAACCCCTGCCACACGACGACAACGGCGAAAATGGTGAACAATAACTTGGTCAGGCTGAATCCAAACATAAGGAACTTGTAGGGGTGGGCTAAGGCGCGGTCAACCTAGTATCTTGGCTTGATTCCTGACCGGTTAACGGCGCTTTGGGGAATTGTCAGGGCTTAAGGCTGAAGGCTCAGCGCGGCCCCTTGCAAAACGGCTTCGGCCTCGGGCGTATAGGCCCCGTCAGGCCCATGCAGCACCATACCCGCCAGCAGGCATGAAGGCTGCTTCACCCCTTTTCGGGCATGGACCAGCACCCGGCCAGCGGCTTCGCCGCCGTGGGGCCAAAGCGGCAATATGCGAACATCGCCAAAGCTTTCCTCGCCTACGAAGGCTCCGCCACCTTCAATGGCGCCCAGCAGCTCGCTCAAGCGGTCGGCGCGCTGCACAACACATAGCGTGCCTTTGCGCTTGAGCAGGGTTTCTGCGACCCCCACCCACGCGCCAAGGTCCGCGTCGCCTTCCATATTGGCGATGCGTTTGGATGCGTCCGGGGGCGGGTTGCCGCGCGTCTCAGGCAGATATGGCGGATTGGCCATCACCCAGTCAAAACTGCCCGGCGTCAGGTCCGCCGGCGGGTCCAGCAAATCGCCCTGCGTCACCCGAACGCAGTCCTGAAACCCGTTCGCCATGATGTTTTGACTGGCCAGGCTCACCATCGAGGCTTGAATTTCCAGCCCGTCGATTTGAAGTCCCTCAACCCGACTGGCAAGGCACAGCATCGCCGCACCCGCGCCACAGCCCAGATCCGCCACCTTGTGACCGCCTTTGGCGGCAACGCTGGCGGCCAGAAATACCGGATCAATGGCGGCCCGGTAGCCCGTTTTGGGCTGGCAAAAACGCACCTGCCCACCCAGCAGGGTGTCATTTGTGGTTTCCATAGCTGTCTCTGTGGGTTTTTGCATTTGCCACCTTAACTTGACCCGACACTGTGCGCCGGGCTTAATAGGATCAAAATAACAGCAAAAACCTGTGATCCGCACACAAAAAGGGAGTTTTCAGTGGGTGTTGTTGTAAATCTGGATGACGGGCGCGAGCCGCCCTCAAAGCTGGACCGCCTGGCCAGCCTGATCGAGCCCGAGATGAAGGCGGTCAACG
>DAOVVL010000183.1 GCA_030637205.1 Thalassospiraceae bacterium
GCGGGTGACGTCAAGATTTGCGCGCCAGCACCGCGATAAAAAACCCGTCGGTGCCGTGGCGCGCGGGGGTTAGGCGCAGGTAGTGCCCGCGTTGCGCCTCTGGCGTGGGGATTTTGGGCATCGCTTCTTCCCAGACGATGTGCCAGTTGATGACCTCAAATTCCGTATGGGCTTTTAAGAACGCCACCATCTGGGCTTCGTTCTCTTCGGGCAACAGCGAGCACGTCGCGTAAACCAGCCGACCGCCGGGTTTTACCAGCGGCGCGGTTTTGTTGAGAATTTCGCCTTGCGTGGCGCAAAGATCCTTGAGGCGTTCCTCGCTCAGGCGTTTTTTCAGTTCCGGGTGACGCCGCCACGTGCCGGTTCCGGTGCACGGCGCGTCCACCAGCACGCGATCGAACCGGGCTTCGTTGTCTGCGTGCCAGTCATCGCCATCGCTCAGGACGTGGTGCTCAATAAGTCCGGTGAGCTTGGCGCGTTCCAGACGCCGGTCCATGCGCTTGAGCCGGCTTTCTTCGGTGTCAGATGCCACCAGCCGGCCTTTACTTTCGCCGCCCATAAGCCCCATCCGGTCTGCCAGCGCCAAGGTCTTGCCGCCCGCGCCCGCGCAATAATCTAGAACGCTCATGCCAGATTTGGCACCCACCATCAGGGATAGAAGTTGCGAGCCTTCGTCCTGCACTTCAATAAGCCCGGTGCGAAAGGCCTTGGTGCGCGCGATGTCTGAGTGTGCAGCCAAACGAAGCCCCATCGGTGAAAGCGGCGTTGGCTCGGTTGCCACCTTGTCTTTATTTAAGGATTGCTGCGCCTGTTCGCGGGTCACGCGCGCCAGGTTTACCCGCAGGTCCATAGGCGCGGGCTGGTTTAAGGCCGACATTTCGCCCATGAAGCGTTCGCCGAGGAATTTTTTGAGCGAGTTCGCCAGCCAGTCGGGAATTTCCACCAAAACGTGGCCGGGCATGGCCGGGTCTTCCAGATGCTTGCCGACCAGCGCCAGCGCCAGCCTTTCTTCTTCGTTGTTCATGGTCTTGGGCGCGTGGGTGGAGCCATCAAAAATTTCAGAAGGATCGTCACGGTCGCTCAAGATCACGTCAGCAATCACCAAGCCGCGCACGGATGCCTTGAAATTTTCATTTTCCAGATGCCAGCCAAGCCGCGAGCGGCGGCGCAGGATACCATAGACGCGTTCGCGCAATGCCCGGCGGTCCTTGGCGCCGACAAATCGCCGTGCCTTGATCCAGCCGCGCACGATGTCGTCGGCGGGGCGGCGTTCGGTATCGATCTTTTCCAGAAGGTAGATCGCGGCTTCGATGCGGGCCGCCGGGGTCATCTCTTTAACTTTCGGATTTATAGTTAGGCGCTTCGCGCGTGATGGTCACATCGTGTACGTGGCTTTCGCGAAGACCCGCACCGGTGATGCGGCGGAACTTGGCGTTCTTTTGCATATCCGCAATGGTGGCCGAACCCGTATAGCCCATGGATGAGCGAAGCCCGCCGACCAACTGGTGGATCACGGTGCTCACCGGGCCCTTATAAGGCACGCGCCCTTCGATGCCTTCGGGAACCAGTTTCAGTGTGTCTGAAACGTCGGCCTGGAAATAACGATCCGCCGAACCCCGCGCCATGGCGCCCAGCGACCCCATGCCGCGATACGATTTATAAGAACGGCCCTGATAGAGGAACACTTCGCCGGGGCTTTCTTCGGTGCCCGCCAGCAGCGATCCGACCATGACCATGTTGGCGCCCGCCGCGATGGCCTTGGCGATGTCGCCCGAATACTTGATGCCGCCGTCGGCGATTACCGGCACGCTCTGTTTTTTGCAAACGGCTGCGGTTTCCATGATGGCGGAAAGCTGCGGCACACCAACGCCCGCGACCATGCGCGTGGTGCAAATGGTGCCCGGGCCAATGCCGACCTTGATGGCATCGGCACCTGCCTTGATTAATGCTTCGGCGGCTTCGGGTGTGGCGATGTTGCCCGCCAGAATCTGGGTCTGGTTGGAAATGGCCTTGATCTCGGAAACCGCTTTCATCACGCCACTGGAATGGCCGTGGGCGGTATCGACCACGATCAGGTCAACGCCTGCGGCGATCAGGGCCTCGGCGCGCTCGACCCCATCATTGCCAACCCCGGTTGCTGCCGCCACGCGAAGGCGGCCTTGTTCATCCTTGCAGGCGTCGGGGTGGGCCTGTTCCTTTTCAATGTCTTTCACCGTGATCAGCCCGATGCAACGAAAGGCATCGTCCACCACCAGCAGCTTTTCAATGCGGTGCTGGTGCAAAAGGCGCTTGGCCTCTTCGCGGCTGACGCTTTCAAGCACGGTGATCAGGGGCTTGTCGACTTCGTTCGGCGTCATCAGTTCGCGTACGGGCTGTTCAAAATTATCGGCAAAGCGTACGTCGCGGTTGGTCAGGATGCCGACCAGCTTGTTGGTATCTTTTTCCACCACCGGAATGCCGGAAATATTGTGATTTTCCTTGATCCGCAAGGCGTCTGCCAGGGTCGCGTCGGGGGAAACGGTGTAGGGGTTCACCACCATGCCCGATTCATACTTTTTGACTGCGAGAACTTCGCCGGCTTGCTCTTCAGGCGTCAGGTTTTTGTGGATCACGCCGATGCCGCCCATCTGCGCCATGGCGATTGCCAGGCGGTGTTCGGTGACGGTATCCATGGCGGCCGACGCAATGGGGATGCCCAGTTCGATGTCGCGCGTGAGCATGGTGCGGGTATTGGTTTGCGCGGGCAGGACGTCGGATGCTGCGGGAACCAGCAGAACGTCGTCAAATGTCAGGGCTTCGGGGATGTTTTGGGTGGTCATGCCGCCTCCGGGTGAGTTGGCGCGTAATCATACAGATTAGTTTGCGCTTGCCAAGCGCCAACGGGCCCAGATGGTTGTGGTGGCGGGGAATGGCCGCTATGCTGCCCCGCGCAAACGTGGTTTTGCCCGGAAATCCTCACAAAAATGCCGACAAAGGCCCAAAATAACAATGGAATTGATAATGCCCAGCCTCAAAAATACCCCTCTTTTCTTCGCCGCCACACTGGTTTCAATGCTGGTGTTTGGTATGCCGGCCCTGGCCGGTCACGATGGCCCGGTCCCCGAAAGCCTGAAAATCACGGAAATTGAGGTAGGCACCGGTGATGAGGCCAAGGTCGATGACAAGGTGAAAGTGCATTACACGGGCTGGCTGACGGACGGCACCCAATTCGATTCGTCGCGCGGCCACGACCGACCCTTTAGTTTTCGCTTAGGTGCAGGCCGGGTTATTCGCGGCTGGGAATTCGGTGTGCGCGGCATGCGCGTCGGTGGCAAGCGTGAACTGGTGATCCCGCCCGAACTGGGTTACGGGCCCAAGGGCTATCCCGGTTCCATTCCACCCAATGCGACGCTGAAGTTTGAAATTGAGCTGCTGGAAATTGCCGGCAGCGGCTTTATCAATATCGACAATGCCAAGCTTAAAGACCTGATCGCACAAGGCGTAACCGTGGTTGATGTGCGCCGCGTTGAAGAATGGAAACAAACCGGTGTGGTGGAAGGGTCTGAACTGATTACCGCGTTTGATGGCGAAGGGCGTTTGGTGCGCAGCTTTTTTGGTGATTTCACCGACGTTGCGAACAAGGATCAGGAAGTGATCCTGATTTGCCGCACCGGAAGCCGCACGCTTTCGCTTTCCAAGGCGCTGGCCGACCAGGCTGGCTACACCAAAGTTTACAATGTTGAAAAAGGCATTGAGGACTGGATCAAGCAGGGCAACCCGGTAGTCAAAAACTAACCCGGTTACTTCCGGGGGCGGTAACTGAGCCCAACCACATACATCTCGGCTGAATCCTGTCGGCTCGACGGCGGCTTGAAGTGGCGCACGGTTTTAAAATCGCGCTTCAGGTCGTTCAACAGCTCAGTTTCGGTGCCGCCTTGCAGAACTTTCGCCAAAAACACGCCGCCCGGCGCCAGCACTTCGCGGGCGAAATCCAGCGCCGTTTCACATAAACCCATGATGCGCGTGTGATCGGTGCCGGTATGCCCGGTTGCGGGCGATGCCATATCGCTCATCACCACGTCTGCTTCGCCACCCAATGCTTTTTTGATTATGTCAGGGGCTTCATCGGCCATGAAGTCCTGTAATAAAATGTCGACGCCCGGCAGGGGCTCCATTTCCAGAATGTCCACCGCCACGACCTTGCCGGGGCCTTTCAGCGAATTGACCTGTTCGGCGGCCACCTGCGACCAGCCACCCGGCGCCGCCCCCAGATCAATGATGCGCGCACCGCTTTTAAGGAAGTGGAACTTTTGATCCAGATCCAGCAGCTTGAACGCGGCGCGTGAACGAAAGCCACGGCGCTTGGCTTCCTGGACGTACGGATCATTAAGCTGGCGATTAAGCCAGCGTGCAGATGAATTGGTGCGCCCGCGCGCAGTTTTTACGCGCTCGACCTTCATGCGCCCTGTCGCGCCACGCGCTTTGCGGCTTTTGAAACCTCTGGGTGGTTTGGTCATGCGGGGGCTCCCGCCGTTGCGGCATCGGCGTCGATCAGGCTCATCAAAATGCCTTCACGGATGCCGCGATCGGCGACCACCAGCGACCCCGCATCCCAACGCCGGGTGACGGCTTCAAGAATGGCGCAGCCCGACATAATCAGGTCGCCGCGTTTGGGGCCGATGCACGGATGGCTCATGCGTTGTTCGACCGACATCTGGTCAAGATCACGAACTACTTTGCGGATGTCATCAAAGCTCAGGTTCAGCCCGTCAATTTTGGAACGA
>DAOVVL010000300.1 GCA_030637205.1 Thalassospiraceae bacterium
GGCCCTGCCAAAGGGCCGCATTTTGAAAGAAGTCATGCCGATTGTACGCCGCGCCGGGATCGAACCCGAAGCCGCGTTCGACGACCCAGACGCGCGCCAGCTGCGCTTTGCCACCAATCACGACGGCCTGGAGATCGTGCGCGTGCGCTCGTTCGATGTGGCGACGTTCGTTGCTTTCGGTGCCGCCGATCTGGGCGTTGCCGGGTCCGATGTGTTGATGGAATTTGAAAGTTCCGAAATTTACGCGCCGCTTGATCTGGGCGTGGGGCGATGCCGCATGAGCGTCGCCGAACCCAAGGATTTAAGCGAAACCGATGATCCCACCAGCTGGAGCCACGTTCGCGTCGCCACCAAGTATCCCGAGATTACCAAGCGCCACTTCGCCAAGCGCGGGGTGCAGGCCGAATGTATCAAGCTTTCCGGCGCCATGGAACTGGCGCCCATTCTGGGTGTTTGCCGACGCATTGTTGATCTGGTCTCAACCGGTGCTACGCTGAAGGCCAACGGGCTGGTCGAGGTCGAGGTGATTGCCGAAATTTCATCACGGCTTGCGGTCAACCGCACCGCATGGAAAACCCGCGCCGAAGAAGTCAGCGGCTGGGTCGAACGTTTCCGGGAGGCTCTTGAGAATGGCTAAGCGCCTGCACACATCAGATGCTGATTTTGAGCGCGACTTCCTGGAAGTGCTGGGGGCCAAGCGCGAACGCGACGTGGATGTAAACTTTACGGTTTCGTCCATTTTGGGCGAAGTCCACGCAACGGGCGATGCGGCGGTGCTGGAACACACCAAGGAATTCGACCGCCTTGATATCAGTGCAGACCAACTGGCGTTCACTTCTGATGAAATCAACAACGCCCACGCAAGCATTGATAGCGAGACGCTGGCGGCACTGGAAATCGCCGCCATCCGCATTGAAACCTTCCACAAGCGTCAAGTCCCCGACTATGAAGATTATGTCGATGCCCAGGGCGTGCGGCTGGGCTATCGCTGGACCCCGGTGCAGGCGGCGGGCCTGTACGTGCCGGGCGGCACGGCGGCGTATCCGTCATCAGTTCTGATGAACGCGATCCCGGCCCGCGTGGCAGGCGTTGGGCGCATCGTTATGGTGACGCCAACCCCCGGTGGTGAAGTTAATCCGCTGGTACTGGCTGCGGCAAAAATTTGTGGGGTCACTGAAATTTACCGCATCGGCGGCGCGCAGGCGATAGCGGCGCTGGCATTTGGCACTGAAACCATTGAGCCCGTGGACAAGATCGTCGGCCCCGGCAACGCCTATGTGGCGGCGGCCAAGCGACAGGTGTTTGGCACGGTGGGCATTGATATGATCGCAGGGCCCAGTGAAATTCTGGTGGTCGCAGACGCCACCAACAACGCCCAGTGGATCGCGTGTGATCTGTTATCACAGGCCGAACACGATGTGGCGGCGCAGGCGATTTTGATTTGTGGTGATGCGGGCTTTGCCGACGAGGTTGAAGCGGCCATCGCGTCTGAGCTTGAAACCCTTGAGCGCGCAGACATCGCGGGCCAGAGCTGGAACGATTTTGGCACGATCATCGTGGTTGATGATTTAGAAGACGCGCCGGCCTTGATCGACCGCATTGCGCCCGAACACCTTGAGCTGGCGGTCGATGATCCGGATGCGCTGTTTGCAAAAATCAATAACGCCGGGGCGGTGTTTCTGGGCCGTTATACGCCCGAAGCCATTGGCGATTATGTGGCCGGACCCAACCATGTGTTGCCGACCGCACGTTCGGCGCGGTTTTCTTCCGGCCTTGGGGTGCTTGATTTCATGAAGCGCACCACCTTTATCGGGTGCGACGCCGATAGCCTGGGCGCTATCGGCCCGGCGGCGGTTCGCTTGTCAGCGGCCGAAGGTCTGGGCGCGCACGGGCGTTCGGTTTCGGTGCGCCTTAATAGCCCACCGAGTAACCCCAAAGAATAAAAGGCAGGCACGTGGCTGAGAAGGATTGCATCAAAAACATCTTTCTCGATGGGCGCTCCGTCATTAGCCGCAGCCCACAGGTCGAACACGAACGCAAGGCGGCGATCTTCGATCTTCTGGAATCAAATTCCTTTGCCCTTTGTGGTGGCGCGCCGGGGCCATACAACCTGCACTTATCTATTGAGGAAAACCGGCTGGCGTTTGATGTGCGCGACACCCTTGATAAACCGATCAAGGGTTTTGTTCTGGCGCTGTCGCCGTTTCGCGCGCTGATCCGCGAATACCTGATGATTTGCGAAAGCTATTACGAAGCCATCAAGACCGCCACCCCGTCACAGATCGAAACCGTCGATATGGGCAGGCGCGGCCTGCACAACGATGGTTCGCAGTTGTTGCGTGAACGCCTTGAAGGCAAGGTCGATCTTGATGACGATACCGCGCGCAGGCTTTTCACCTTGGTGTGCGTTTTGCACATTCGCGGATAGGGGGGGCGGGCGATGGAAACCACACTTCCCGGCGCGGTCTTGTTTTCCTGCACGCAAAATTCCATCCGTTCACCCATGGCCGAAGGGCTGCTTAAAGATCTGCACGGCACGGAAATCTATGTCGATTCGGTCGGCGTCCGGGCGCTGGAAGTGAACGGCTTCGCTATTGAGGTCATGGCCGAGCTGGGCATCGATATCACCAAGCACAAGGCCAAGACCTTTGATGATCTGGAAGACAGCTCGTTTGATCTGGTGATATCGCTGTCGCCCCATGCCCAGCACAAGGCCGTGGAGCTGACCCGATTTATGGCCTGTGAGGTCGAATTCTGGCACACGTTTGATCCCAGCGTGATCGATGGCTCGCGCGATGTGCGTCTTGATGCCTATCGCGCGGTCAGGGACGAGCTGAAAAAACGCATCCTGGAACGCTTCCCGGTGGCGCAAAACTTTGAGATTTAAGACGATATCTGAGCCTGATTCGCCCCTTTTTGGGGAAAAGGCTTGACCTTGGGGGCGCATAAGTCTTTTATTTGCCCGCTTTCAGGCAAAACATGATTTTGAGAGAAGAATGGCAAAAGAAGCAGAAATCGAATTGAGCGGAATCGCGACATAATCGTGACTCTCTGCATTGGCGCGTGTGTAGCTGTAAAACGATCATGAAATTCTTGCCCA
>DAOVVL010000024.1 GCA_030637205.1 Thalassospiraceae bacterium
ATCGGAACCAGCGCACCATCCCAAAACGCAATTTGACGCTGGCTTGGGTGTGCGCTCTTTAATAAAAGCCGGTTGGCAGCCGACGCCAATAGCCCTGCACAATCTAGATATTCAGACCGCACAGGTTTAAGCGTCTCAGGCGCCGCCGCCAACAGGCTTTGGCGGTTGTAACGCCTGAAATGGCCGATGGCCGCATCAAAGGGGCTGAACAGCGCCTGATGTGCCGGTGCCAGAACCACCAGCCGCCCGCCTTGGGCGAGATGTTCGGCTGCGCGGACAAGTTCGGCCTTGTCGTCTTCGATGTGTTCCAACACGTCCAGATAAACGATGGTATCGAACTGGGCGTCTTCTCCCAGATCGGCCAGCGTACCCGCCAGCGTTTTACAATGGCCGGGCAGACCTGATTGTGCGATCGCAGCAAGCAGTTCCGGGTCAGGCTCCATGGCCGACCATTCGCTAATTCCAGACGTATTGCAAAGGGCGTGGGTGCGCGTGCCCATGCCGGCGCCAACTTCCAGCACGCGCCCTGAAAGATGCGGGCGAACGCGCGCACAAAGATAGGATTCCCAGTTATGCGCTTGGGCAAACAGCAATAGTTCCGTGCCTTCGTAGGTGCGCTCGTCCAAGTCAGCTTTCCTTGATGTGCGCCACGTCATGCACAAAACTTTTGTAATCTTCAGCCGGAATGATGCTTGATCTGTTGCGCGAACTCAACACGATGATAATCAGGGTCAAAAGGGCCACGAACAATTGCAGGAACATGATCAACAGGCCAATCATCACCGTCGTCGCCCAGCCCGGAATGGCTAAATCGGTGAACAGGCGAATGCCCACCACCACACCTGCGGCAATCGCATCGATAGCCAACAAGCCCATGACAAACAAGGCAAAGCGCACCGCCAGCGCATCGACAAATACCGAAATCGCGCTAAGCCCGTGTGCCACCAGCGAGGCCAGGTTCATGCTTGATTTTCCATCCAACCGCGGGCCGCGCACGGTATCGACCAGATCAATGGGCAAGCGCGCACGCAAAATGCCAGCCGCCAGATGATTCCAGATTTCCGAGATTTGCACCACGTCCGCCAACCGCTTGCCGGGGATCAGGCAAAAATTGCCAAATGAAATGTTCTCGCCGGTGAACAGCACAAACAGCATCTTGTAAATGATATAGGAAAACCTGAACCCCAGACCTTCTGAACGCCGCGATCGCTTGGCGAATATGACGCCGTCGGGGTGCGCACTAGATGCGTCAATCAACGCATGCAAGTCTTCGGCGCGGTCTTCGCCATCGGCGTCCATCACCACAAAGTTTTCAGCCGAAATATTTTCACTGGCCCACGCGAGGCCGACTGCAATGGCGCGCTGATGGCCAAGGTTGCGGCTAAGGTGCAAGACCTGCAAATTAAGCTTGCCCGCGGCACCGGCCAACACCCCAACATCCAGATCGCGCTGGGCGCTATCGTTGACCGCCAGCACCAAGGTCGCAGGCGCCGCGTCACCGCGAACCGCATCCAGGGCGTTTAGCAACTGGGCAAACGATGCCCAGTCGCGAAATACCGGCAGCACGACGACCAGTTCAAATTTTTGTTTATCGGACATATAATCTGCAATTCCATGGGCCAACTGCTTGAAAAACAAAGCACCTCAGCAACTTAAACCGCGTGATGGTCGCACCCCATCGGCGAAGATGCAATTGAAAAGCCCGCCCGGACCCCGCCCGGACCCCGCCAAAACCCCGTCAAAACAAGGTGTGACGGAAATTGCTGCACCCACCTTCAGGTCGCGCTAACTTAAACGCCATGACTAAAAATAAAACCACAAAGCGCGAAAGCGTTTTCGATATGCTGTCTGCTGCGCTGTTTGCAGCCGCATTGGTGGTGGTGTTTACAGTCTATGGCGATTTTGGCCACCCGTGGGACGAAGGTTTTCACGAACACTACGGCAACCTGATCGCCGATTATTTCCTGTCCATGGGTTCTGATACGCGCGTTCGTGAATTTCAAAATCTTGCGTATTACGGCGGCCTGTTTGATGGAACCGTCGGGCTGTTGACACGCGCCCTTGCCATGGGGCCACTATTCATGGATGCGCTGGATGCGCGCCATCTCATCACCGCGCTTACGGGGCTGGTTTGCGTCAGCGGCGTGTGGGTATTTGCGCGCAGATTGGGCGGGGCTGAAGCCGGGTTTTGGGCGACGCTGCTTTTGCTGGTAACGCCCAGTTTCACCGGGCACATGTTTTTTAATCCCAAAGACATTCCGTTCGCCACCGCCATGATCTGGGCACTTTATTTTGCCGCGCGGGCGGGCGAACATCTGCCCAAAGTACCTGACCGGCTGGCCCTTGCATTGGGGCTGGCAATCGGTGCCGCCATGGGAATTCGCATCGGTGGCGTCATTGTATTCGTATATTTAAGTCTGTTGCTGGCGATGCATTTTATGTGGCAACGCGGCCACACAGATCGCCTGAACTTCAAGGAAAACGCCAACGCACTGGTTCACACTATCGTGGTAATGATCGTGCCGGCCTTGGTGTTGACGTTCGCGCTGTGGCCCGCCATATGGGACAACCCGGTCCACGGCGCCCTGAACGCCTTTGAGGCCACACGCAAGTTTGGCCTGGGCGTCGATATTTTATTTGATGGCGAGATGATAAATTCGCTGGCGCTGCCGGGCAATTATTTACCCCTTTATTTTGCGGTCAAACTTCCTGAAATTTTGTTAGCCCTTATTGTTATCGCCCTGCCGTTAAGCCTTTTGGATTTGCGCCGCGCAACACAAAGCGGCGAGCGCTTTCGCGCATTTGCTTTTGCTGCCCTGTTGATCGCGATCTTTTTCCCAATCCTCTATGCCATCATCGGCAAAAGTTTTCATTACGATGCGATCCGCCATTTCCTGTTTATCCTGCCACCACTGTGCGTGCTGGCGGGCGTTGAGCTGGCACAGGTGCGGGCAAGATTGAAGCAACGCAGCTTTTTGCTATCAACGGCGGTGGGTGCCGCGATCATGGTGGGCGCTGCATTGCCGGCCGGGGAAATGGTGCGCCTGCATCCGTATGAATACGTCTATTACAATGCCTTAAGCGGTGGCGCCAAGGGTGCCCAGCAGCGTTTTGAGCTGGATTACTGGGCGGCGTCGTACCGCGATGCGGCCCTTCGCCTTGCCGCCCTGACTGCGGGCGCTGAAAAAACCTATTCGGTCTATGTCTGCGCCCCTATTGATAGCGCCGCGCGCTACCTTCCCGCGCGCTTTCGCATTACAGAGCGCATTGAAGATGCAGATTTTCTCATCGCCTTTACCCGCTGGAACTGTGATGCGCGCGTTGATGCCCCCCAGGTGCTCAGCGTCGTCGCTTCGGGTGCGAAGCTGAGCGTGGTCAAGGATTTACGCCAAGGCTTCACCGCCAAGGGCGAAATGCTCAAAACGCTGTGGATCAATTCCGACACCCCGCGCCCCAATCCATCAAAGCCCTAGAAACCCGCCCGGATTTTTTTTAATTTTCCGGGATGAAACCTGGGTCTTGAGCGTTGTCTAACTGAAGCGGCCAAAAAATGGCTGTAAACAAGCTCTAGAGGTTGAAACCCAATGCCGTTTGAACAAATCCCCGATGAATACGAAATTGACGATCTGGTCATCGACGAAGATCACCACGCGAACGCCCGCAAGGGCTGGCTGATTGCCGGCACAACCCTAAGCCTGATGTTCTGCGGATTTTTTCTCCTCTGAGCCACCCCTTCCCAGCCTGATGGTGTGCTGATAGTCTCCCCCCCGGCCATGTAACAGGCTGCGGGTTTAAGGGGAGGCTTTCAAAGCCATGCGCAATACCATCATCGGCATCGTCATCGGCATCGTCGTCGGCGTCATGGTCGGCGCCTCCATCATTGCCCCACGCCTTGAGCAGGCCCGCCCAACACCCAATAAGCTGAACGGCCAAGCACCCGAACTGCTGAACGTCACCCGGGCTGCTGAAAGTCCCGCCATCTCACCCGCCATTGAGCCGCCCCAGCGTGGCGATGTTGCGCCACTGGGCCGGTTGCGCGTTGCCAGCTCATTTCCGCTCAGCCTTCCCCATCTGGGTGAAATGGCGATGCGGTTGGAAGCTGAGCTGGCGCGCTTATCAGACGGGGACTTATCACTTAAAATTTACGATCCCGGCGTGATGGTGCCGGTTGCCGACACTTTGAAAGCGGTGCGTTCGGGCGCCCTGGACGCGGCTTTTTCATCGCCCGGTCAGTGGGCCGAAGGTATTCCGGCGTTGATGTTGTTTTCAGCCGTTCCATTTGGCCCATCGGTGGAAGAATACCTGTCGTGGTTCTATTTTGGCGGCGGCGAACAAATATTTAACGACCTTTATAAAGATCAGGGCGTGCATGCGATCATATGCGGCGCCATTCCAACCGAGGCATCTGGATGGTTTCGCCGCCCCGTACGTTCCATTGGTGATTTCAAAGGACAAAACATTCGCGCTTCAGGGCTGGGCGCAAAGGTTCTTGAGCGCCTTGGCGCAAACACCATTGCCATGGATGACCGCGACATTTTCGCCGCCCTCAAAAGCGGAAAAATCGACGCGGTTGAATTTTCCATGCCCAGTGTGGACAAGGAACTGAACTTACATCAGGTGGCAAAACATTATTACTTCCCCGGATGGCACCAACCGGCGGCGCTGTATCAGTTGATCATCAATAACAAAACGTGGAAGACCCTGAAACCCGCCCACCGCGCCCAGATCGAACTGGTCTGCGGCGATAATGTGCGCTTTGGTTTGGCTCAAGGCGGTGCCGGTCAGTTCGAAGCCCTGAAGGAACTGGGTCTCAAAGGGGTCGAGGTCCACCGCTGGCCGGAAATCGTGCTTTCAGCCCTGCATCGGGCATGGTTCGATGTGGTGCGCGACGAAACCCGAAATAACAACGATTTTGCCCGCACCTGGGCCTCGTTAGAGGCATTTCGCCGCGATTATGCCATATGGGATGAATTGAGCGGACTTTAAGCAATTAGAACACCTTGCGGTGCCTTTTTTTTGCCCTCGTTTTACCCTAGAATCACACCAATTCGCATCTAATCCGGCCTTTCTCCGTGACGGTTGCCAAAGACCGGGGGGATGGGCTAAAAATGCGGCAGTAGCAGTAGTTATTTTGTGTTATTTATAATCCTACTTTTGGAGAAGCTAAACCATGAAAACAAAGACATTTTTAGCCCTCGCGCTGACCGCAGCCATTTCGGTTGCTGCTGGAACCGCAAGTGCCGATTCCAAAAAAGGTGCAAAACTTTTCAAGAAAAAATGCGGCGTCTGCCACTCAATGGATGCAGGCAAGCATAAAGTCGGCCCGTCGCTGGCTGGCATTATTGGCCGTAAAGCCGGCAGCACTAGTTTCAAGAAATACAAGGCGCTCAAGGGTGCTAACTTCAAATGGACCGAAGACAAGCTTGACGGTTGGATCACCAACCCCAAAGAGTTCATTGGCAAACCCACCGCCATGACCGCCAAAATCAAGAAAGCCGCAGACCGCGATAACATCATCGATTTCCTCAAGGACCAGTAAGCCTTGAAGGTGCGGTTTTTAAGCACTTAAACCCCCCGTCGCAGTTTCCTGTGGCGGGGGGTTTTGCTTTTGGGCGGTTCTGCTAGACTTGACCAAAGTCAATTCGATGCTGTGTTGATACCATTAGGCTCCCCCTACACTTGACCAACGGAGATTACACATGTTCAGAAAAACCATTTCCGCCGCCATTGCCGTTGCCGCACTGGTTGCAATGCCGTCCCTGGCCACCGCCGACGCTGATGGCGCGAAGCTGTTCAAGAAAAAATGCGGCGTCTGCCACTCGACCGATGCAGGCAAGCACAAAGTTGGTCCATCGCTGGCAGGCATTGTCGGGCGTAAGGCTGGCACCGTGGCAGGCTACAAAAAGTATAAAGCCCTTAAAGGTTCAGACCTTGTCTGGGATGACGCAAACCTGGATGGCTGGATTACCGATCCCAAGAAATTCATCGGCAAGAAGACAGCGATGAGTGGCAAGCTGAAAAAAGAGGACGAACGCAAGGCAGTGATCAAGTACCTCAAGGGTCTCTAACCTGGCTGTTCGCGAATAAATAAACGGCCCACAAGCCTGAGTACGGCTGTGGGCCTGTTTTGCTGGGCAATTCCTGGTATTGCTTTGCGTGTTTGCATTTTTTGCAAACTGGCGGCTATCATCACGCGACTTGTTTTACACCAACCATTTTCTGAACATATTGAGGCCCCTGAATGGACATCAAAGACCACATCCGCGGTATTCCCGATTTTCCCAAGCCGGGAATTTTGTTTTATGACATCTCGACCCTGCTGGCCCATCCCGATGCATGGCAGGTCGCCATGGGCAGAATGGCGCGCATGGTGGGTGCATGGCAGCCCGATGTTCTGGTCGGTATCGAATCGCGCGGCTTTCTGGTGGCGGCACCCCTGGCGTTAAAGCTTGGCTGCGGGTTCGTGATGGCCCGTAAGCAGGGAAAACTGCCCGGTGGCATCGTATCGTATGAATATGAACTTGAATACGGTTCGGACACGATCGAAATACAAGATGATGCCATCCCACCCGGCAAACGCGTGGTGATCCTCGACGATCTGCTGGCAACCGGTGGCACCATGAATGCAACGGTGGAACTGTGTAAAAAAGTTGGTGCCAACGTGGTCGGAACGGCAGCCATCATTGAGCTGAATTTCCTGAAAGGCCGCGACAGGTTCGACGTTCCATTTGATGCGCTGATCAGTTACGACGATTAACGACGATAACAAAGTGAGCCATGCCCGATCGTGCCGCCATCAAACAGTTTATCAAGGATGTCGGCGTTGACGCGGCGCTGGAACTGTTCGAGTTGTTCAAGACAGATGCGCAATACCGCTTAAGCGAAATCCAAGCGCACAATCCAGCCGCAGAAGTGCCTGCCCAAAAGCAAAGCGATTTCAGGCGCCACGCACATTCGCTAAAGGGAATTTGCCGCAACTACGGCCTGCCTGATTCCGGCGATCTGGCATACGCCCTTGAAACTGCAATTGATTCAGGCGACCGGGCCGCCATTGTTTCAGCTACTGAACACGTGCTGGCCGAAGTTCCGGGGGAAATAGACGCCGCCATGAAGCTGGCCCATGAAATATTGAGTGAGCTGGCAGAACAACCGGGAAAATAGTTACGCGCTTTTTAAGATGCCCGGTCTTGCCACCCCTGGCGTTTGCGATAGATGGTGGATGCGGAAATTCCCAGCAGCGAGGCCGCCTTGGGCACGTTGTCGCCGCAAATCTCAATGGCATGTTCAATGGTTTCGCGCTCGGTTTCATCCAAGGGGCGAATGTCTGCTTCACTTAGAACCAAGGTGCGCAGGTTGGGCGCAGCAGCAGCGACAGCGGGGAAGTTCGCTTTTTTGGCGATCGCGTCGCCGCCTTGTGAAAAGGCCTCAACCTTGCCAATGTAAGAATCAAGGGGTGCGGGCAGCATATCAGCCGTGACTTCTTCGCCGTCATTTAAAACCACGATATTGCGGATCACATTTTGCAACTGGCGCACGTTGCCGGGCCACGTATAAGCATCGATCACGGCGCTGACCTCATCGGTGAAACGATCAAACGACTTGCCTTCCTCGACCGCATACTGGTTCAGCAATTCGCCGGCCAGCAACTGGGCGTCGCCACCTCGTTCACGAAGCGGCGGCATGGCAATGGGAATGACATGAAGGCGGTAAAACAAATCTTCGCGAAAGCGTTCTTCGGCAACTTCCACCAGTGGGTCTTTGTTGGTGGCGCAGACAAAACGAATGTCCGTTTCCTCGACCTTCGAAGCGCCAACCTGTTGAAAGGTTCCGGTTTGAACAAACCGCAGCAATTTGGTTTGCAGGGCCAGATCCATTTCGCAAATTTCATCGAGAAAAAGCGTGCCGCCATTGGCCTGCGCTGCCGCCCCGTCCCGCGATGCGATGGCGCCGGTAAAGGCCCCTTTGACGTGGCCGAATATCTCGCTTTCCATCAGGTCTTTGGGGATCGCGCCGCAGTTAATGGCAATGAACGGACCTGACTTTCTGGGGCCCTGGTCGTGGACCGCCTGGGCGCAGACTTCCTTGCCGGTGCCGCTTTCGCCGGTAATGAAAACGGTTGCCTTGCTGCTCGCAGCACTGTCGATGATGCGGTAAACGCGCTGCATCGCCAACGATGATCCCAAAAAGCCGCAATATTCCTGGCGGTCGATATCAGTGCGATAGGTCTCAACAATTTTGCTCAGGTTTTGGCGTTCCAGAACATTATCAATGGTCACAATCAGGCGGTCACGGGTGAACGGCTTGACCAGAAAATCCATGGCGCCCAGCCGCATGGCCTCAATCGCGACTTGCAGCGACGCATTGGCGGTAATCACGATCACCGCAGTGGGGGAATCCTGATCGGACAGTTTTTTCAGAATATCCAGACCATCCATATCGGGCAGCATCAAATCCAGAAGCAACACATCGGGGGTTTGCTCAGCCATTGCCGCCAGCCCCTCGGTGCCGGTCTCGGTATGCACCAGATCATAGGGCTGGTCTTTCAGGTACGCTTCATAAGTGCGCGCCAGCGCCAGCGTATCCTCAATCATCAAAATGCGTGGATTGACGTTTAGCAATCTCTAAGCCCTCCAACAGCTTGAAGTTTTATGTAAGCAGATTTTCGCATTTTGCGAGTGCTATTTTAGCCCTGCTTTTGCGCCACTGCGAAAACTTTTCGCATCACGCTGGGAAGTGCCTGTTTTTCAAGCTCATTTGCGCGATACCAGTCGCCGCCGGGAACCTCATCGGCGCGCCACGCCCCGGCCCAGCGCCCCCGCACAACCCCCAATTCCAGATGAAAATGGGTGAACGTGTGTTTAATGCGCGCCTCAAGCACCTGCCAGTCCCCGGCCTTGGGCAGCGTCTGACTGGCGAGGCGCAGGCCTTCGTCATTTCGCGACTGGGTACCAGCTTGCGTTGACCACTCAGTGGTGGGAAAGCCCATCATGCCGCCCAACAGCCCCTTTGGCGGGCGACGGACCAGCAACACGCCTTCCCCCCCATCGCGCTCGACCCAAAAGACCCAGCCCTTGCGGTGGGGTTTTGGTGTTTTTGGCGAACGCACCGGCCACATTTCTGGCGTGGCCGAAGCGCCTGCGTGGCAACTTTTAAGCCACGGGCAAATGTCACATGCGGGATTTCGTGCCCGGCACACGGTGGCGCCCAGCTCCATGCACGCTTCGGCAAAGTCGCCGGGGCGCGCCTTGGGAACCATGCCCATCACCCGCGCGCCCACCTTCGCTTTGAGCTTGGCCGGCGGCCTGTCCAGACCATCCAGCCGCGCCACCACACGGACCACATTGCCGTCCACCGCAGCCGCCTTTCGCCCGAACGCAATGGCGGCGATGGCAGCGGCGCTGTAAGGCCCAATGCCAGGCAGCGCCAACAGGCCCGCTTCGCTGTCGGGAAACACCCCATCCAGTTCCAGCGAAACCTGGCGGGCACATTTCAACAAATTGCGCGCCCGCGCGTAATAGCCAAGCCCGGCCCACGCGACCATCACCGCATCATCGTCTGCACTGGCCAATTTGTGGACATTGGGCCAGTTTTTGAGGAATTTCAGGTAATACGGCGTTACGCTCACAACCTGGGTTTGCTGCAACATGACTTCGGACAGCCATACCCGGTAAGGATCGCGCGCCACCCCCGGCGCCGTGCGCCACGCCAGATCGCGGCGGTTGGCATCAAACCATTTGAGCAGCTGACGGCTGAGAACCGTGGGGTTGGTGTTATTTGATTTAGCTGACGCCATGTTTAAGCCGCAAAAACCTGAAAAATTGAATACAATGATGTCTGACCCTACCATAGGGCCAGCAACGATTGGACACCCGGCCTGATGAACAACGCAAAAACTCCCCAAAAACCATACGCGAAATCAAAGGCTGGCTTTCGCCCCCGCAGACGGCGCTTTGGCGGGCCGCGGCTGCTTTCAAGTATGGTTGAGCGTATGACCAAGCCCATCTTTGGCAAGCGCGGCTTCGCCCACGCCACCGTGGTCAACCAATGGCCCGATATTGTGGGCGCGGAAATGGCGGCGCTGAGCGCGCCGGAAAAGATCGTCTTTTCCAAAGACGGGGCTTCGGGTGGCATCTTGCATTTAAGAACCGTGACCGGCGGGCTGGCGACCGAGATCCAGCATCTGGAACCGCTGATACTGGAACGCATCAACCAGCATTTTGGCTACAAAGCCGTGATCGGCCTGCGCATGACCCAGGGGCCGCTGCCGCCACGAGACGATGGGCCCCCGCCTGAGCCACGGCGTTTGAGCGCAAAAGAAGAAGAACATTTGAGCGAATCGCTCAGCAACGTGGACGATCCGGAAATCCGCGAGGCCCTCGCCCGGCTGGGGCGCTCAATTGCCGCGCGCCGGTCCGAAGAACCCTAAAGCAAACACGTATAGACGCTTTATTTTTCAATTGATTAGCCCAATGCGCCAGTTATCCACATATTGTTGGGCCGGGCTTCGCCGGGGCGCTTGTGGTAAGTGCCATCAGTTCGTATATTCTGCCATATCTTGTGGCGTTGGAGGATAAAATGGCCAGATATGCCATTTCTTGGGGCTTTAAACCCCTGATATTTATGATTTTTGCATTGGTTCTGACGGCTCTGGCGCCGATGTCACAGGCCCGCGCCGAAATAGCCACGCTTGAAGAGGCGATGTCGCTGAAAGTGCTGGGCGACCCGGCAGCACCAGTGGAAATGAACGAATATGCATCGCTGACCTGTTCGCATTGCGCCAACTTCCACAATGATGTGCTGCCCCAGATCAAGCGCGACTATATCGACACCGGCAAGGTCAAGCTGGTCTATCGCGACTTCCCACTGGATGATCTGGCGCTGGCCGCGTCCATGCTGGCCAGATGTTCGGGCAACGATAATTTCTTTCCCATGATCGGAACCCTGTTCAAATCCCAGGAAAACTGGGCGCGAGCTGAAAACCCGCTGCAGGCGCTGAACGGTATTTCGCGCATGATCGGCGGCATGAGCGAAGACGACGTGCAAGCGTGCCTTAAACAGAACGACCTGTTCTGGTTCCTTTCCGATGGCCGCACCACCGCTGGTGAAAGGCTGGGGATTAAATCGACCCCGAGCTTTGTCATCAACGGAACCATGGTGCCCGGCGCGCTGCCGTATGAAGATTTTAAAGATATCTTCGAAAAGGCGCTGGCTTCCAAACGCTGAGACTGTTAAATCGCTGACACGAACCCCAGGCCCACTAACCGCAAAGGCTGAGAAACAACAACGTGCTTAAGTTTTCCAAACTTCGACTGCAAGGCTTCAAATCCTTCGTTGACCCGACCGAACTGATGATCGAGCCGGGCCTGACCGGTGTGGTCGGCCCCAACGGTTGTGGCAAATCAAATCTTGTCGAAGCCCTGAAATGGGTCATGGGCGAAACCTCAGCCAAGCAAATGCGTGGCGGTGCCATGGACGATGTAATCTTTGGCGGATCATCCTCGCGCCCGTCGCGCAACGTCGCCGAAGTGGTTGTGCATCTGGACAATACATCGCGTAAGGCGCCCGCCATGTTCAACGATGCGGACGAACTGGAAGTGGTGCGCCGCATCGAGCGCGATAGCGGCTCAGCTTACCGGGTTAACGGCATGGACGTTCGCGCCAAGGACGTGCAGTTGTTATTTGCCGACGCCGCATCGGGTGCGCGTTCCACCGCATTGGTCAGCCAGGGCAAGATCGGTTCCATTATTTCATCAAAGCCGCAGGACCGGCGTTTGCTGTTGGAAGAAGCCGCCGGCATCACCGGGCTGCATTCGCGTCGTCACGAAGCCGAGCTTCGCTTGCGCGGTGCCGAAACCAACCTTTCGCGTCTTGACGACATTCTGATCACGCTGGAATCACAACTGCAAAGCCTGAAGAAACAATCGCGTCAGGCCAAACGCTATCGCAATATTTCCGACCTGATCCAAAAGGCAGAAGCCCTGCTGTATTTCATTCGCTGGAAAGCGGCCCTTGAAATTCTCAACGCCAATCAGGAAAAACTTAAATCTGCCGAAACCGTTGTCGCCAGCCTGACCAGCAACGTGGCCGCTGCCACCACGGCCCAGGCCGAAGCCGCCGAAGGTGTGCCTGAACTGCGCAACAAGGAAGCCGAAGCCGCCGCCGCGTTGCAACGCTTTACGCTTGCGCGTGAAGGTCTGGACCGCGAAGCGGACCGCATCGAAGCCGCACGCCTTGACCGGGTGCATCGCCTTGAACAGGTCAAACATGACATCGCACGCGAACGCGAACTGGCCGAAGACGCAGCCGAAGCATCGCGTGGCCTTGCAAATGAACAGCGCCAGATCGAAGCCGCGCGCGAAGACGAAACCGAAACGCTTAGCACTTCCGAAAGCGCCTTAAGCGAGGCCAGCGCCGTGGTCGCCGGGATCGAAAGCAAGCTGGCTGAACTGACTGACCGCATCAGCGCACAGGATTCCGAGCGCGCCGGCCTGACCCACGCCGGCACCGAGC
>DAOVVL010000137.1 GCA_030637205.1 Thalassospiraceae bacterium
CATGATTGTTGAGCAACCCGGTGGTGCCGCATCGACGGGGCGGGAACGCATCATGGACATCCAGCCCAGCGGCCTGCACCAGCGCGTGCCGGTCATCATGGGTTCGAAAAACGAAGTCGAACGCGTGGTTTCCTATTACGACGAATAAGCAACGCTTAAACTTTAAAAACTAGAAACGCCGCCTCAGATCAAATCCGGGGCGGCGTTTTTTTATTCATCCAGTTCGATGACGGCGCGCATGTAATCGTCAAAGTACGTGCCTTCGATCAACTTCTTCACCTTGTCGGGCGGCGGCTTGGACGTTTCGTTCATGGTCACCAGTTCGTTGACGATGCTTTGCAGCATTTTCAGGCCTTCGAGTTTTTTCAACGCCCCGGTAACCTTGCGCGGTCCCAGTTTATCGGCCAAGCCGGACAGCACCGCAAATTGCTGGACTTCTTCAAGCTTGACCAGTTGATCCATTGCCGGACCGGTCAGCATGGGCAGGTACGGGATATAGACCTCGATCTTGGGCGCAGGCCATGAGCCCAGATCCTTGACCAAACCCGGACTGCCGCCGAGCAGCCGGTTAAACACCTCTTCGCCGACCTGTGTCTTTACCGAAGTAATGCGGTGCGTCATGGTGCCGCTTTCATCTTTTTCGATCCTCCATGATGCGATGGCTGCAAACATGTCGGGGGTTTTAATGGCCAGCATGGAATCGCCTATGGCCTTGACCGTGACACCTTGATCGAATGCGCTCGCTGCGGCCGTGAGCATGTCTGTGTTCCAATCCAGAATGTTGCTAAATTCGCTGTCCAATGCTTTGCGCAACGGCTGGATAAAGTTTTTTGCATCCGCTTTGGCCAGTGCCGCCAGCCACGGGGCATCTTTTTCGATCAACGGGTCCAGGCTGCCCATGGCGATACGCAGCTCGGCGACCAGTTCCTTGGGCAAGCCGATCAGCTTGCGAAGTTGTTGAAGGCTGCGGGCGCGCGTTTGGGCGCGCGTCGATACAAACATCTCAAAATCATTATCGCTGTAGCCGCCCGCTTGTAATATTGGCGATGCCAGGATCATCACAAAGCTTCGCGAAACGTCATTGGGGGGAATGCCACAACTGCCGACCCGCCCATCCAGATCGCCGCGAATGGATTTGGCGGGTGCTTTAGCCTTGGGCTTAAAGCGGATCAGGCCTTCAGCGAGCGCCAGTTCATAAAGATAAATGGCCATTTCCAGCGTCAAAGGCTCCGCTTCGATCTGGACCAGCGATTTTCCTTTGAGCATCAAGGGCGCGTTGGGCACTTCTTCCAACTGAATGGCCTCAACCCTTTGCAACAGCGGCACGATCTTTCTGGCAAGCGTCAGGCGCAGGCGCCGTTCGCGCACATTTTTGCTGCGACGCCATAAGGCATCGGGTATGTGCCACCACTTTTTCCCCAAGTTCGGTGACAAAACAACTGGATCGACCTTGATCGCCATCCAACCAATACTACTGTTTGATTCCCTACCTATTCCCTAAAATCGCATGATTCCCCCCACCGGGGCAACCGCGCCCAAGGCGATACCCCCGCCCTGCTTCCCAAATAGGGCCGGAAGTTCAGGGCTCTTAATGCGAACATCCTGTTAGTCCAAGGCCGCGATCAGTGATGCGACGTTCTACAACGGTTATGATTTCGGCTAAACAGGCTGCGAGCACCGCTAAAACCACCTCTGGCCATGTTGCATGGCATTGTTTTCAGGGGCAGGGTTCCCATGCAGAAATGGTTAAAATCAAGGTTCCGCCACAATATGGGGTGCACATTTGCCTATATTGGCGCTTGAACGATTCATTAAAGATCAACGAAACAAAGAGCATCGCTCAATCCAGAAAACTGATGTGATGATCCTAATATCAAGACAACACCCTGATATAAGAAAGAAAGTTTGCCCTCCCCCGGCATGGTTAAAACGCCGGTAGAACCGATAATAATTGAACATTTTAGAGAATTGACCTGTTTCAGGTTCGTCTGCACAGTCCTTTGACCCATTTGCTCGTAGGCGGTGATTTCAGGGGGGGCAAGGGGTTTCATCCTTTGAATAGTGATGCATCAACGGCCAAGCGGGAGCTATTGAATGAATGGGGGGAGCGGCAAGCCATCGATCGCTTACGTCGGCACTTACGCCGGGATCGTGGCGGTAACGAGTATTACCGTCGCCTTGGCCTGGTTTTATATCCAGAGCACAGCGAACAACATCGTTCACATTCAACAGGAGTGGGTCGCTTACGAACAGGAAGCAACCCAAAGAACCATTCTTCTGAGCGAACTGTACTCAGTCATCGGGTACGGCGGTTTCATCCACAATTTCAAAAACTATATCCTGCGCGGCTCTGATACTTACCGGGTCGAAGTCGAACGTGACCGGGAACGCATCATCAACACCATCACCCGTTTCCGGGCCTTGCCCCTCACCGACAATGAGGTCGAGGCCATCAATCATGTCGCAGCGACGTTTGGTAAATATTTCGAAAAGTTCGAGACCGCCAAGACGGAAGTCAACAAAGACCACGCGCCCGCAGACATCGACACCCTGGTCAAAGTGGACGATTCGTTAGCCTTGCAGGCTCTGGACGCATTGACCAAGGCGGTGGTTGAAAAAGGCCTTTACCATCGTCAGGTCACGGGCACCGCGATCCGCGATACCGTTAGGACCGTCGAATACGGCAACCTGCTGATTCCGCTGGCCCTCGTTTCTTCGATTCTGTTCGTCGCCATCTACAGGCGCTCACGGATGGCGCAGACCGAAGCCACACATGCCAAGGAACAACTCAACGCCATCCTCGAAGCCGACCCGGACGTGATCATCGTTTCGGACGAGCGGGGACGCATCACTCTGGCCAACGCCGAAATCGAAAGGTTGCTCGGGTACAGCCGCGAAGAAGTCCTGGGCCTGACCATTGAGGATCTGATCCCCAACCAGCAGCGCAAGGACCACCACCAACACCGGTCACAATTCTTTTCAGGCAATCGCCGCCGGTTGATGGGTAATGCGCCGAACATCAAAGCGCAGCGCAAGAACGGAAGCAAGGTTCCCATTGATATCGCGCTCGGCGCCTTCACGATCAACGGGGCCTCATTCGCCGTCGCCTCAATCCGCGACATGACAAAGCAGCGCGAGATCGAGGCCCAGTTGCGTGATGGTAAGGACAAGGCGGAAACCTTCGCACAGGCCAAGTCCGACTTTCTCGCCAACATGAGCCACGAGTTACGCACGCCCCTTAACGCCATCATGGGTTTCTCCGAGGCCTTGCTATCCAAGGCCTTCGGTCCGTTTGCCAATGACAAGCATGAGGAATATGTCACCTACGTCCATAATTCCGGTTCGCACCTTCTCAACATTATCAACGACATTCTCGACATGTCCAAAGTGGATGCCGGGAAACTGGAACTGGTGGAGGAGGATGTGAACCTTTCCGAGATGGTTGAAAACTGTTTCAAGATGCTCGAACCCCGTGCCCGCAAAGCGGGTGTGCGCATGATCAATAACGTCACTGAGCAATCCATCGTGCTACGCGTCGACGGCACACGCATGAAACAGATGCTGCTCAACCTGCTCAGCAACGCCGTCAAATTCACCTCGACCGATGGCACCGTTTCGGCAAACTTCCGGATTTCTGATGACGGTTCATGTGCGCTGTCGGTCGTCGATCAGGGGATTGGCATGAATGACATGGCCATTCAAACGGCGCTTGAACCTTTTGGACAAGTGGACAACGCAATGAACCGACAACTGAGCGGGACTGGATTGGGGCTTCCACTAACCAAGGCCCTGGCTGAATTGCATGACGGAACGCTGAAGCTGGAGAGCACAGAAGGAATAGGAACAACGGCGACCATTCATATGCCCGCAGAGCGGGTCTGGAACCCGGACCCCGTATCCTGATGTTCGCCAAGGGTATGATTTTCCACCCACGGGAGTAATTATGGCAGGAAAGATAAGCACCCCTTCTATGAGAATGGGGCGCTAAGTTCATTTTTTTTGATTGTTTCAGCGATTATTTCAAATCGCTTGGGTGGATAAAATCATCCTGAAAACATGGATAACGCTTCGGATCAAAGGCCTGCCTGATCCATTTAATCGCTGTGGCGACGCGCTTTAGCTTTGCCATCTCTGGATTATAAACCAGCCATATGTCGTGCTGAACGATCAAATCCAGATCGACGGGCACCAGTTCGGAACCAAGCACCGCCAGGTATGTAGGCAGCATCCCCAGCCCGGCACCACCTTCAACCGCCAAAAGATGCGCCGTGCTTGTATTTGTGGCAACCGATACGAACCCTTCGCGCGGCTGATTGGGGAACATCTTGTCAACCGCATCAAAATCAATTTGCGGCGAAAGTTGTTCAACAATGGTGTGATTAACAATATCGTCCATCGACTGTGGCGTTCCGTTGGTCTTCAAATATTGCCTGGATGCAAATGGCATTACGTGCATGCGCCCAAGCCTTACATGTTTGAGGTCGGGGTTTTCCGGCCGCACAAGCTGGATCGCAATATCGGCATCCATGCTCAAAAGATCGGCTTTTCGCATGGTGCAGTTCAGTTCAACAATCACCTTTGGGTGGGCACGTTGAAACTCAACCATCTTGGGCATTAGCCAATAAGTCCCCAAGCCCTCGGTTACGGAAATTCGCAACCGCCCTTCGAAATCAGATACATCTGATTTGGTAATTTTTTTTACGCCATATGCAGCTTTTTCCATCTCCATGGCGACGCCAAGCAATTGCTCCCCTTCTTCGGTCAGTTCAATTCCCTTGGCGTTACGAATCAAAAGCGGGCAATCGACTTCACGTTCAAGTAAGCTAACGTGGCGTCTGACCGTGTTCAGCGCCATTCCCAGTTCTTGTGATGCACCACGGAAACTTCCACATCGCTTAACCACCAAAAAAACACGCACAGCTTCCCAATTGATGGTTTCCACCGGGACGACTTCTGGGTGTTCATTATATGGAACACGCTGTTTCACATATTTCCGCATCCAAACCTCTTTGTTTTCTCAATACTGGCAACAATTCCAATTGGGTTACACGTGTGAAAGATGGCTGGCCATTGGCCAGATTTAGGGGGCGCCATGTTAAACGATAATGATAACACCAAAGATACATCGACACTTGTTCGCTTGCTCCAATATACGATTTCTGAAGCCAGAAGCCTTGGATTCGTCGAAATTGAGTGGGCGACAGACCTGTCGAACGGATCAATCATTGCCATCAGGGAAACTGACAACGAACGGGTGATTATGGAAATCGAATGCCCCTGCGCGCCAGCATCACCTGAAATTTACTAGGCAGGGTGCTGAATACTATTTTATGTCGTTACAAGAAAATCTGTCGAACCGTACGCTCAAATTCATTCTTTTCCTCATAGAAGGGAAAATGACCAACCGATGGCATTTCATGAACATCTGAAACTGATTTGGCGAGACCGGAAATGAGTTCGGCTGAAGTAAAGTCATCTGCGCCGCGTACTAACTCAAGGTTCTCCACACTACTCAGTTGTTGGCTGTAATCGAAATCGCCAAGTGTTTCGTTTACCGTTAAATACGTATCATAACGAAACGGCAAAGATACATCCGGTAAATCCATTTTTCGTGAATGATAGTATGGTAACAAGACATCCATGACACGTGATCCCGCGATGCCCGATGCCATCATTGCCGCAACGCGTTCAAGCGTTTCAGCGGGAATTCGTGAAAGCAGGTTATTGGCGCAACTATCATATTCCTGACGTGTAACCGGCACCGGGTTTATCAAAAGACCTTCTGTCAGGCGCTGGAGACTTGCACGATCGGGGCCTGCAAGTGCTGAAATGGCGACAAGCGTGCCCCATGAATGTGCGACAAGCCCAAAATCCTGCCCCGATGACAGCGATTGCACCAGAGCGCAAAAATGCTTCACGGTTCCCGCAAATGATGGTCCGCTGGTTGGTGCAGGCGTGCGCCCACAACCCGGCTGGTCATAGAACACAAGCGTTCTGGTTTTTGCCACGAAAGACAGATTGTCATACAGGTAGCGATGGTCAAAACCTGGACCACCGTGAATGACAAATAAAAGCGGACCCTGACCTATTGTTTTCACAAAAGTCGGACCATCTTGCGTTTCGACCATTCCTTCCCAAGG
>DAOVVL010000307.1 GCA_030637205.1 Thalassospiraceae bacterium
CCTTGGGTCACGATTACCAGTTCAACCATGGGGTCGGCAACCGGGCGGATGCCGCCATCGCTGACCATCCACGTTTTCAGACCGTGACGATGTGCAACACGAACGGTTTCATCCTTGACCGGGCAAGCGTCCGCATCGATGTAAATTTCAACCATTGCGCAATCGGTACCCCAAACGCGGGAAATGCACACATACCCGGCCCACCTGCGCATCTTCGCGCAAAATGGAAACGCCATCAGGTGAAAGGCTGTTCAATGTTCCCGCGACCTGTGGGCCGCCGCTATTGGGTTCAACCGTGATTTCATCGCCCACGTTAAAGCCTTGCGGATCATCTGCGTCTGCGCGCTCAGGGGTTTGCGGCTCAGCTTTTTTGGCGATCTTTATGGCGTCCAGATCGCTCAGATCTTCCGCTTGGCCATGTCCGATGGCTTTGATGCGGCTTTCCCACGCCACCAGTTCGGGAAACTGGCTCAGGAATTCATCGCCATCTGCCAAACGGTCGCGCAAAAACCACACCAGATAATACACATACGCATCGTTCAGGCCTGCCGCATCGCCGCTCAGAAAATCTTTGGACCCGAGGCTCGCGTCGATCCAGCCGAACTGGGTGCGAACGTTTGCCAGACAGCGCGCATAGTTTTCCTTGATGTCATCCAAAGAAAAATCAGGGCCGAAATACAACGGTCCGCGATCGGCGAGGAATTCAGGTGGCATGTTGGGGCTCATCTCAACCAGTGCCACGGTGACCACGTCTTTAAATAACGGCCCGTCGGTCCATTGCCCAATGCCCTGTTGCAACGGTGCGCCGCCAAACAGGCTTGGCTTGGGAAAGCGGCGTTCAAGCTCATTAATAATGCACAAGGTGTCGCAATAGATGTCGGCGCCGATTTGCATGACCGGGGTTAGCCGGTAGCCGCCGGTCAAGGCCATTAAATTCGGTTTTGGCGGAATGCGCGGGATCAGCACGGACTTCCAGCTAAGGCCCTTCATGCCCAGCACGACGCGGACTTTTTCGCTGACCGGCGATTGCGGATAATGATGAAGGATGATCGGCTGGACGGTCATGTGGGCTCCCTAAGGATTAAGACGCATCACCGCTGGGTTTTTTTCTTTGCAGTGGGCGCGAACCGGGGGCATCGCCAATGGTCAGGGTCTTTTTTGCGCCGCTGCCTTTTCTGGATTTTGGCTTGCGCCCCATCTGCTCGCGCTTTTCCTTGGACCACTTGGGTTTTTTGACCTTTTTGGCCTTTTTATCTTTTTTGCCCTTTTTGTCTTTTTTGCCCGTGGAATTTTCTGGGGGCTTATCTTCGGTTTTCTTTTTGACCCAGGGCTCTTTTTCGCCAATCGGTGCGCGCCCCGTGTCCTCAGGTTTTGCTTTGGGCCGGTCATAGGATTTGGCTTTAGGCCGATCAGAAGGTTTGCTTTTGCCGGCGTATCTGGGTTTGCCCTTTGCACGATCGTGCGAAAGGTCCGGTGCGCCGTCAAGCTTGGTCACGCTGATGGTCTTTTCCATCTTGCGGCTGGGGCCAAGGGATTTGAGAAACTGTTCAACACTGCCTTCGGCAATTTCGACAAAGGTTTCGTCCTGCTGAATTCGGATGGCGCCAATTTCACGTTTGGTGAAGTGCCCTGCGCGGCACAGCATCGGCAACAACCAGCGCGGCTCGGCATTATGTTTGCGCCCCACCGACAACGAGAACCATGTGCCGCCCTTGAAATCATCGCGGTGACTTTGTTGGCGTTCATTCGGCGCGTTATCGAGCAATTCTTCAGGTGCGGGTTGTTCTTTGCGGTGCAGGCGCACGAATGCGGCCGCGATCTGTTCGGCGTTGTGACGGCCAAGAAGCTCGGCTGCAAAGCTCTGTTCGTCTTCGTTCAATGCTTCGCTGAAAATCGGGTCATCCAGAATGCGTTCACGATCGCGCTTCAAGATATCTTCGACCGATGGCGGCTTGGCCCACGTCGCATCGACGTTGGCGTTGCGCAATAACGTCTCGGTGCGCCGACGCCAGTTGTGCGGCACGATCAGCGCGCTGGTGCCCTTGCGCCCGGCGCGTCCGGTACGGCCACTGCGATGCAGCAGGCCTTCACGGTTTTTGGGAAGATCTGCGTGGATCACCAGTTCCAGGTTCGGCAGGTCAATGCCGCGCGCCGCTACGTCGGTGGCGATGCAAACCCGGGCACGACCATCGCGCATGGCCTGAAGCGCATGGGTGCGCTGGGCCTGGCTAAGTTCACCGGAAAGCGCAACCACGGAAAACCCGCGGTTGGTGAAACGTGCGGTCATGCGGTTTACGGTCGCGCGCGTGGCACAAAAAACCAGCGCGTTTTTCGCATCGAAATAGCGCAGCAGGTTGATGATGGCATTTTCGCGATCGTTCGGCGCAACGGTTAGCGCGCGGTATTCAATATCCAGATGTTGTTCGCGGTCCGATGTCGTAGTGAGCCGCACCGCGTCGCGTTGAAAGCGTTTGGCCAGCGTCGCGATGGAACGCGGAACGGTGGCGGAAAACATCAAGGTGCGGCGCTGTTTCGGTGCCGCATCGAGAATGTATTCAAGATCGTCGCGAAAACCCAGATCCAGCATTTCGTCTGCTTCGTCCAGAACCACAGCCTTAAGCATGGAGGTATCGAACGAGCCGCGTTCAATATGATCGCGCAGCCGGCCAGGTGTGCCGACCACGATGTGCGCGCCGCGTTGAAGGTCGCGCCGCTCGGTTCGCATATCCATACCACCGACACACGATGCGATGGATGCGCTGGTTATTTGGAACAGCCATTGAAGTTCGCGTTTGACCTGAAGCGCCAGTTCGCGTGTCGGCGCTATCACCAGCGCCAAAGGGGCGCGGGCGCGCTCGAACCGATCTGCATTGGCCAAAAGTGTCGGCGCCAGCGCCAGACCAAAAGCCACGGTCTTGCCCGACCCGGTCTGGGCCGAAACCAACATATCGGCGTCAACCAGTTCAGGTGCCAGAACGGCCAGCTGCACCGGGGTCAAATCGGTGTAACCGCGTTTGGTCAGGGCCTGAGCAAGAGGTGCAATCACACCTTCAAA
>DAOVVL010000046.1 GCA_030637205.1 Thalassospiraceae bacterium
CCCAGATGCCACACAACAAGTGCGCGGGGATGGCACCGACCACGTCATCGATCTTCAGCTTGTCTAAAAGCGGAACCGCGATCACCACGATCAGGCCACCGACCGCACCGATTAAAATGGCGCTGCCGATAGTTGGCGTATCGGGACCGGCGGTAATAGATACCAGGCCACCGATGGCGCCGTTTAATGCCAGCGACAGATCAACCTTTTTGTAAAGTGCCTGGGTCAACAGGGCCGCCGCAACCACACCACCGGCTGCTGCCATTGAGGTGTTGCCAAAGATGTTGGCCATGGCGATAGCATCTGCTGCGGTGCCAAGGGCGAGCTGTGATCCGCCATTGAAACCGAACCAGCCGAGCCACAAGATGAACGTGCCCAGCGTTGCCAGCGGCATGTTGGCACCGGGGATCGGCAACACTTTGCCATTCGCTGTGTACTTGCCTAGACGTGGCCCAAGGATGATCGCACCGACAAGTGCCGCCCAGCCGCCGGTGGAGTGAACGATGGTGGAACCGGCGAAATCAACAAAGCCCATTTCAGCCAACCAGCCGCCGCCCCACTGCCATGCACCCTGGATCGGGTAGATGAAAGCGGTCAGCAATACGATGAAGGCAATGAACGGCCATAGCTTGATGCGTTCAGCCAGTGTGCCCGATACGATGGACGCGGCCGTTGCTACAAACACCATCTGGAAAAACCAGTCGGACGTTGACGAATAACCGCCGGAAAAGTCGCCGCCGGCAGCCCCTGTGTCATCCGCCGCCCACGGCGCGAAGGTGCCTATGAAACCGCCGTCTACGCCCATATACATCAGGTTGTAGCCGACTGCGTAAAAGGTGATGCCGGAAACCGCAAACAGTACGATGTTTTTCAAACAAATCGTGGCGGTGTTTTTGGAACGCACCAGGCCAGATTCCAACATCGCAAAACCGGCCGCCATGAACATGACCAGCGCGCCGGAAAACAGAAACGAAAAAGTGTTAAAGACAAATTGTGTTTCACTTTCAACTGCGGCCGATGCCGGCGCAGCGGCCAACATGATCGCACCCAGCAGCGCACTAAAACCCAGTACGCGCGGACCCATTTTTTCGGGAATTATTTTCAATAAACGTATCATCGGAAATTTCTCCAGTTGGTTCGTGTGTCCACTTACAGCGCAGCGTCGTCTGCTTCGCCGGTACGGATACGCATGGCGCGTTCCAGATCGAGGACGAATATTTTTCCGTCACCGATTTGTCCCGATCCAGCTTCATTGCGGATGGCTTCCATTGCGCGGTCGACCATTGAATCGGCGACGGCAATTTCAACTTTCACTTTGGGCAGAAAATGAACTTCGTATTCTGCGCCGCGATAAATTTCGGATTGCCCGCGTTGGCGACCAAATCCTTTGACCTCGGTTACGGTCATGCCTTCGATGTCGAGTTCGGCCAACGCAGTGCGTACGGCCTCGAGCTTGAAGGGCTTGATGATTGCCATGATCAGTTTCATGTGACTAAGACCCCTATGGTTCGGTTCAGGACCGCCAAAATGCAGCTGTGCGCTGGCGATCCGGTTTAACGACGCTAATGCGCCGACAGTCCTTCCTTTACAAGGGTCGTGCCAACTTGTGGAATTTCGTGTTTTATGTTTTAATCGCAGGGCTTTAGGGCGGTCGTTGCACTTTCGTACAGGCCGCGAAAAGGCGCTATACTGCCTAAATAAGCAGCACTAAAATAGCAGCGCCTATTATTTAGGCAGATTTAAGCCCTCAGTCGGGTTCGGGTTATGCGCCGCGGCGGCGTCGATTTGGCCTTTTGCAGGCCGGGGTTCCGGCCCATGATGGGGTCGTAAATAAAGCAAGGTTTTGCAAAATGACTTCACCCAAAAAGAAATCAGCTCAAGGCAAGGTGCAACGCTTCGACGTGCTGGTGGTTGGCGGCGGTCTGGCGGGCGGAACTTTTTCGCTGGCGTTAGCAGGTCAGGGTTTAAAAGTCGCCACCATTGATCTTGAAAACCCGGCAGCCTGGACCGACCCCGGCTTCGATGGTCGTGCGTCGGCCATTGCACTTTCATCGCAGCGCGTGCTTGACGCGGTGGGTATTTGGGATGTGATTGAAAAAGAAGTCGCCCCGATCAAAGAAATTCGCGTTGCCGATGGGCACTCACCTTTGTTTTTACATTACGACCACACCCAGTTGGGCACCGAGCCGTTTGGCTACATGGTTGAAAACCGATCCATTCGCAAGGCGCTGAACGTGCTGGTGCCAAAAACAAAAAACCTTCGCTATTTCGCCCCGGCGCGCGTGGCTGAACTTGAGCGCGACGACGATGGCGTTCGCGCAGTTCTTGACGACGGTACGCAAATTGAAGCGTCGCTGGTCGTTGGTTGCGAAGGCCGCGGATCACCAACCCGTGAAGGCGCCGGAATTAAACTGACCAAATGGTCGTATGAACAAACCGCTATTGTCTGCACGGTCGAACATGACCGCCCGCACAATTTTTGCGCACAGGAACATTTTCTGGCCTCGGGTCCGTTTGCAATTCTGCCGTTGCCCGGAACCGATGCGAAGCCCGGATGTCGCTCTTCGATCGTTTGGACTGAACGGTCCGACCTGGCGCCGGTGATGATGCGCTTAAGCGACGATGATTTTTTGGAAGAACTATCGTTGCGCTTTGGCGATTTTATGGGCGACTTGAAAATTATCGGCAAACGCTTTGCCTATCCTTTAACGTTGCAATTTGCCCAAAGCTATACCGCGCCTCGCCTGGCGCTGTTGGCCGACGCGGCGCACGGCATGCACCCCATTGCGGGCCAAGGCCTGAACATGGGCTTGCGTGATGTGGCGGTGTTGGCTGAAGTCCTGATCGATGCGAAAGCTGCGGGCCAGGATCTTGGCAGTGATGCGGTGCTGGCGCGCTATGAAAAATGGCGCCGGTTTGATAACACCCTGATGCTGGCGGTAACGGACGCTTTGACGCATCTGTTTTCAAACGACATCAAGCCGGTCAAGCTGGCGCGCGACTTGGGTATGGCGGCGATTAATCAGGTGCCGCCGGTCAAGAAGTTTTTCATGCAGCACGCAATGGGCACCGTTGGCGAATTGCCAAGGATGATGCGCGGCGAAAATTTATAGAAAAGTTGCGAAGTTGCTCTTGTTTTGCTCAGGGGTCGCGTGAAAGGCCCTGGGCTTTAAGATCGTTCAGATAGTTCTGCCAGATGGCGTCCTGGTTTGTTCCCATTCCGTGCAAATAGTCCCACGTATAAATGCCGCTGTCGTGCAGATCATCAAACTTGATCTCGATGGCGTAGGTCCCCACCGGCTTTAATTCCATGATCGCGACGTGACGCCTGCCGGCTATGGTTGTTTTCTGTTCGGGACTGTGGCCCTGAACTTCTGCCGATGGACTTTCAACCCGAAGCAGCTCGGCCGTTATGGAAAAACTTTTGCCGTCATCAAAATCGATCTCAAGCACGTTGTCATCGCGGTTGAGGCGGATTTCGCTGGGGCGGTTTTTTTGGCCAAAGGTTGTGGTTTGTGCGGCTGCGTTCATGGGTCAGGTCCTTCTGGGCTCGGTTCAATACGTGTTCGGTTTGTTTCATATAAGGATCAAGGCGGCAATTTCCACCCCTTAGGCCACATTTCAGTTAAGCCCGCTGGCCAGGCTGTCTAGTCAAGTTCTCTGGCTTCGCTTTCGAGCATGATCGGGATGCCGTCGCGCACCGGGTATGCAAGGCCCGCCTGTTGGCTGATCAGCTCCTGGGCTTGCTCATCGTATTTCAGCGGTCCCTTGGTGGCGGGGCACACCAGAAGTTCGAGCAATTTGCGGTCGGCCTTTTTGCTTTCGGTCATCGGTTGGCTCCACCTTGTTATCTATTTACCAGATTAGTGTTTTAGCTGGCCTGCTTCTTGTGTGCCGCCTTCCAGCGACATATGGAACAACTGGATCAGCATGCGCGCGCGCTCGTGCGCATCGGTGCTTTCCAGCAGCGCCTGTTTTTCACTGGCACTGAACGGGCATGTCATAATCAGCGATGAGATCAACGCATGATAGGGCGCTTCGTGAACGGCTTCCCAGTCGACGTCGATTTCACGTTTTGTGAGATACCCATGCATCAGTTCAATCAGCTGTGTTCTGCCCGGTCCGTCTTCTTTTTGTGACGGCACCAGATCATCGGTATAGGGGTCGTAATTTACGTTGGCGGTGCGGTATCCGCGCGGGCTGATTTGCATATCGGTGATGTTAAAGCGCAGCACACCCTGAAGTGTCACCTGATACGTACCTTCCCCGGTATCGAGAAACGAATAGACACGCCCTAACGTTCCTACATCATACAGGGCTGCATCATCGGGGATGGGGTCTGCTTGCGCTTCGGTGGGCTGCACCATGGCGATCAAATGGCTGTTGGAAAAACAATCTTCAACCATGCGCAGATAGCGGTCTTCAAAAATGTTGAGCGGTATATGCGCATAAGGCATCAGCACCACACCTGTCAGCGGAAACAGTGGAACACGCTGGGGCAGTTGGATGGTTTTTGTGCCTGCTTCCTTGCTCAACTTCATTCCTGCCTTTTTAAGAAAATAAAATGATTGAGAGTTGCTGTCGGCCTTCAATGGTTAGCGGATCTTCGGAACCCAGTGCTTCAAAAATTTTGATCAGTTGCTTGCGTGCTGCTTCATCGTTCCAGTTGCGTTTGGTGCGTGCAATATATAACAGGTGTTCGATGGCCTCAGCAGCCTTGCCCGTGGCATAAAGTGCTTGCGCTAATTCAAAGCGGGTTTTGTGGTCGTTTTCTTTTTTAGCCAGTTTGGCTTCAAGTTCGGCGGTGTCGTCGCCGCCTGCAGTTTCGCCTTGTTCGGCTAGATCAAGTGCTGAAATTGCTGCGACGACTTCGGGTTTCTTGAGGGTTGGTGCATCCAGGGCGTCAATCATTTCGCGGGCATCTTTAAATTTACCAGCCAACGCCTGGGCGCGGATTAAGCCTGCCAGGGCTGTAATGATACTTGGGTCGTGGGCCATGATCTGCGAATAGATATTTTCCGCCATTTCCGCATCGCCGTTGCTTAGTGCTTCGTTTGCCTGTTCAAGCGCCGCCGCGACGGGGGACTGGTGTCCGGCCGTCAGCTTGTCGATGAATGCCTGTAACTGAGTTTCGCCGAGCGAACCCTGAAAGGCATCAACCGGCTTGCCATCTTTAAATGCAAAGACGGTCGGAATGGATTGAACGCGCAATTGCTGGGCCAGTTGTGGATTTTCATCAACGTTGACTTTCACCAGATGCACAAGGCCACCGGCGCGCTTAACCAGCTTTTCCAGCAGCGGGCTCAAGACCAGGTTTGGATCGGCGCGCGGTGACCAGAAATCTACAATGACCGGAACATGGGCAGATGCATCAATAACGTCGTGGGTAAAACGCTCAGCGTTGCTATCGCGCACCAGTTCAGCAGAATTGGTACTTGCGCCGACAAGACCCTGATCCGCTGCCCCACCAACTGTAGCTGTCGGCGTGGTGCCGGGTGCGTAGTTCGGCGCCGTGTGGGTCACGTTCATTGTGGTGGAATAGCCACCGGGCTGGCCGGGGATTGTGTCGTTATTGCTCATTTATAATTCCGTTATAATTGCGTACGTTGGGCACTTGGGCCCCGGTCTGATATTAAAGTCCGGTTTGGACCCAAAGCCATGATCCATGTGCATCACAAATGGCCTGTTTTGGCCGGGGCTGCAAGGGGATGGGTGCGCATGGCTCGGATTTTTTTTACCGTAGGCCTAAAAAAAATAAGAAAAAAATAAGGAAACAAGGGCGATTGGGGGCTTGCAATCGCCACCGTGTGGCGTATTATCGCGCCGCTTTTACCGGAATTTTGAGCGGGCGTAGCTCAGGGGTAGAGCGCAACCTTGCCAAGGTTGAAGTCGTGAGTTCGAATCTCATCGCCCGCTCCATTCCGCTAGAAATCCCCCTATAATTTCCAATAAAATCAATAAGTTAAGTCATATCTCGAGAATGGCGCTTTGGGCAATCAGGGCGGCCAGCGCGAGGATTCCAAAGCACGTTACGATACCAAAACCGAATAACACGTTGCCGGCGGTCGCCACGGGATACTGCTGGCGATCCTGGGCGCGGCGCTGGGCCGCGCGCTGCTCGGCACCGCCAACCACGGTCAGATAGAAGCGCCACTTAAAAAATGGCAGCGAAAGGCGCAGATCCACCGGGTGGCGGCGCCACGTTTTTGCGGCTTCGTTGGCTGGGCTGTTGGTCATGGATGGCCTCCGGCTTGTGATCCCCCCATGAGGTTCGCACAGGCTTTCGTGCCCGGTCAATTGATCGTTAAGTTCAGGTTCTAATTGAATATTTCCCCAGATGGTCTAGCTTTTGCGTGGGGATGCGCCAGTTATTGGGAGCTCTTACATGGCACGCAAGACGGGAAAGCAAAAGTCTCAAGCACATTTGATTGATGCAATCGCCAAGCAAGGGGCAAAAGGCAGTGCAAAGTTGCGCGCCCTGAGCGATGCGTTCTTGCGCGGCTACCACGCACGAATATCCGTTGATGACCTGTTGGCCAAAACGTCTAAAGCGCATGGCGCTGTGGCGATGCATCATTTGAAGTGCGCACAACGCCGTCGCCCGGGCGAAACCATCATTCGGGTCTTTAACCCGACACTTAAGAAGCACGGCTGGGATTCCGATTTCACGGCGATCCAGATGGTTACGTCCGACAAGCCGTTCCTGCTGGATTCCGTCGTTGCCGAACTGAACCGTCTAAGCGTTCCGGTTCGCCTGTCCATACACCCGGTTATTCATGTGGCCCGCAAAAAAGACGGCACACTGGAAAATGTTTTTAAAGCGCCGTCGAATTCCAAGTCCCAGGCTGAATCCTTTATCTACATCGAGGTCAACGGCCAGACAGCCGAAGCCATAAGTGAAATTCAAAAATGTCTTAGCGCAGTTCTGACAGAAGTGAGCCTTGCCGTTGAAGACTGGCAAAAAATGCGCAGCCTCCTGATCGACGTTGTTGAAGATCTGAAAAGCGCAAAAACAAAATCTACAAGCGCGGCTACCGACGAAGCCTGTGAATTCTTGCGCTGGGCGCATGACAATCATTTCACGTTATTGGGGTTTCGCGAATATGATTTTACCGGAGCCGGAACCAAGGCGCAGGTAAAGATTATTAATAAAACTGCGTTGGGTATTTTGCGCGATAAGTCGCGGGTTGTTTTTCAGGAAATTCGCGAACTGGCCAGCATGCCGCAACAGGTCCGCAACTTTGTTTCCAGCGCAGAACTTCTGGTGGCCAACAAAACCGATACGCTGTCAAGGGTCCACCGCGCGGTGCATATGGATTCCATCGGCATTAAAAAGTTTGATGAAAAGGGCCGGGTTATCGGCCAGCGGGTTTTTGTCGGCCTGTATACTGCCGGGGTTTACACCAACAGCGCCAGCGACGTTCCGTTGTTGCGCAGCAAAATCAAGCGCACTTTTGCGCGTTCAGGCTTTTCAGGCATATCACACGACGGCAAGGCGCTGCTCAATATTCTTGAAACCTATCCCCGTGATGAACTGTTTCAGGTAAGCGACGACAAGTTGCTGGAAATCAGCATGGGTATTCTGCACTTGCAAGACCGTCAAAAGGTCTCAATGTTCCTGCGCCACGATGATTTTGAACGGTTCGTGAGTTGCCTGATATACATTCCCCGCGACAGTTACACGACGGACCTGCGGTTGCGTTTGCAGCACACTCTGGAAACCGCGTTTAACGGTAAAGTTGCCGCGCACTACGCACAGTTGGGCGATCAGGCATTGGCGCGCCTTCATGTGATTGTCGCGACCACTCCCGGCGCGATCCCGAAGTACAATGTAGATGCACTTGAAAACGACCTGCGCGAAGAAGCCCGCACCTGGGGCGATCGGTTGGACGTTGCGCTAATTGATGCACATGGCGAAGCCGAAGGCGCCAGACTTCTGGAAATTTATAGCAATGCGTTTGATGCGGGATACCGCCATCGGTTTTCTGCCGTTCAGTCGCTGGATGATATCGCCCACATTGAAACCGTTTACCGCCAAGGCTCCATCGGTTTGAACTTAAGCCTCGCTGAAAACGGCGACGATGACGGCAAGGGAAATGGCGCAAGCGCGCAGATCAAGCTGCGCTTTAAGGCATACCACCCGCGCGAGCCGTTGGCGCTGTCGGGCGTGTTGCCGATCCTGGAACATTTCGGCCTGAACGTGATCGAAGAACTGCCGTATCGCGTGCAACCGCAAGGGGGTCAAGACTGGATCAGCCTGCATGATTTTGGGTTGGAGCCCAGTGGCGAACTGCCTGCGAAATTTGAAACGGCGCGCGATAATTTCCACACCGCGTTTGACAAGGTTTGGTCGGGCGAAATGGAAAGTGATGGTTTCAACGCGCTGATCCTTTTTGCCGGTTTGGACTGGCGCGAAGTGACGGTGTTGCGCGCGCTGACCAAATATTTGCGCCAAACCACGATCAGCTTTTCAGAGGCCTACATGGCGCAAACGCTGGTCAGCAATCCGCGCATTGCCAAGGGCATTGCCGATATTTTCAAGACCAAGTTTGAATATTCTGCGGCCAAGGGGGCGGTGCAAAAGGCCGCCGCCAAGGCCGGGCGCATTAAAAAACGCCTCGTGGATATGCTCGACGATGTCGAAAGCGCCGATCAGGATCGCATCCTGCGCCGGTTCCTGAACCTTACGGACGCCGCGCTGAGAACCAATTTCTACCAACAGACACCACAAGGCGGGCCCAAGGAATATCTGTCGATCAAGTTTTCATCGCAAGATATCGAAGAGCTGCCCCTGCCGCGTCCAAAGTTCGAGATTTTTGTTTATTCACCGCGCATCGAAGGCGTGCATCTGCGCTTTGGCAATGTTGCGCGCGGCGGTCTTCGCTGGTCGGACCGCCCAGAAGATTTCCGAACCGAAATTTTAGGACTGGTCAAAGCACAGCAGGTGAAAAATGCGGTGATCGTTCCGGTCGGTTCCAAAGGCGGGTTTGTGGTCAAACGCCCCCCCACCGAAGGCGGACGCGAAGCTTTCATGGCGGAAGGAATTGAATGTTATAAAAACTTCATCCGCGGCCTGCTGGATATCACCGATAACTATGCAGCCAACGGTCGTGTGTTGGCGCCGAAAAATGTATTACGTCACGACCCGGACGATTCTTATCTGGTGGTGGCAGCAGATAAAGGCACCGCGACGTTTTCCGATATCGCGAATTCGGTTTCGCTGGATTATGGATTTTGGCTGGGCGATGCGTTCGCGTCGGGCGGATCGGTTGGCTATGATCATAAAAAAATGGGCATCACCGCGCGCGGCGGATGGGAATCGGTCAAGCGCCATTTCCGCGAAATGAACATCGATACGCAGACGCAGGACTTCACCGTGATCGGCGTTGGCGATATGTCGGGCGATGTCTTTGGCAACGGAATGTTGCTATCCAAACACATTCGCCTGGTCGGTGCGTTCAACCACATGCACATATTTATTGATCCCAATCCCGATGCGGCAACCACGTTCAAGGAACGCAAACGCCTGTTCAACCTCCCGCGATCATCGTGGACAGATTTTAATGCCAAACTGATTTCCAAGGGCGGCGGGGTTTTTGATCGTAAATCGAAATGGATTCCGCTCAGCCGTGAGATCAAGGCGCTGTTTAA
>DAOVVL010000073.1 GCA_030637205.1 Thalassospiraceae bacterium
CGGGCAACCGTGTGGCGCTGATTAGCCAAAGGTGAATTAAAGCGGGATCTTCCCATGAACGTCGTTGTCGTCGAATCGCCGGCCAAGGCAAAGACTATTAATAAGTATCTAGGCACCGATTACATCGTGCTGGCGTCCTATGGTCATGTTCGCGATCTGCCGTCGAAAAACGGCTCGGTCCGCCCCGACGATGATTTCGCCATGGAATGGGAAGTCGCAGGCCAATCCAAGAAACACCTAAAAGCCATCGAAGACGCACTTAAGGGTGCAGACCACCTGTACCTCGCAACCGATCCGGATCGTGAAGGCGAAGCCATTGCCTGGCACGTGCGCGAAATTCTGGAACAGAAGAAGAAGCTCAAAGGCGTCGTCGTCAAACGGGTGGTGTTTAACGAGATTACCAAAAGCGCCATCATCGAAGCTTTCAACCAGCCCCGCGAATTAGACATCGAACTTATTGATGCCTACATGGCGCGGCGCGCGCTGGATTATCTGGTGGGCTTTACCTTATCGCCGGTGTTGTGGCGCAAGCTTCCGGGTTCAAGGTCTGCGGGCCGCGTACAATCGGTGGCGTTGCGCCTGATATCTGAGCGCGAAACCGAGATCGAAAAGTTTGATGCGCAGGAATACTGGTCCATTGCCGCCAAGTTTGATACCGGCAGCGGCATCATGGTTGAAGGCAAGCTGACCCAACTCGAAGGCAACAAGCTGGGCAAGATGGATATCGGCAACGAGGCGCAAGCAACGCGGGCGCAAAACATTATCCAGAACGAAACCTTTTCGGTTGCCAAGGTGGTTAAGAAAAAGACCAAGCGCAACCCGTCAGCGCCGTTCATTACCTCGACCCTGCAACAGGAAGCGGCGCGCAAGCTGTTCTATTCGACGCGCAAGACCATGCAGGTTGCACAGAAGCTTTATGAAGGCGTCAACATCGGCGGCGAAACGGTGGGCCTGATCACCTATATGCGTACCGATGGCGTGACCATTTCAAATGAAGCGATTAACGGGTGCCGGGCGTTGATCGCCGAACAATACGGCGAAGCGTACGTACCCGACAGCCCGCGCGAATATAAATCCAAATCAAAAAATGCGCAGGAAGCCCACGAAGCCGTGCGCCCAACCGATGTTTCACGCCGGCCCAAGGACGTTGCCCAGTATCTCGATGAAGATCAGCAGAAACTTTACGACCTGATCTGGAAGCGTACGCTGGCCAGCCAGATGGAATCGGTTGTGCTGGACCAGGTCGCCGTCGATATTGCGTCGGCTGAAATGCAAACCGTGCTTCGCGCCAACGGCTCCATGATTGCGTTTGACGGTTTTTACAAGCTCTATCACGAAGGCCGTGACGAACCGGGCAAAGAAAGTGGCGACGAAGAAGAACGCATCCTGCCCGAAATGAACGAAGGCCAGGCGATGAAGCTGGAAACGGTATCGCCCGACCAGCACTTCACCCAACCGCCGCCGCGCTATTCGGAAGCAAGCCTGGTTAAAAAACTTGAAGAACTTGGCATTGGCCGCCCGTCCACTTATGCCAGCATCATTTCGGTGCTGCAGGACCGCAACTACGTGCGCATCGACAAGCGCCGCTTTATCCCCGAAGACCGCGGCCGTTTGGTAACCGCGTTTTTATCGAGCTTCTTCGAGCGTTACGTTGAATACAATTTCACCGCCGACCTTGAAGAAAAGCTGGATGATATTTCTGCAGGTGAGGTCAACTGGAAGACCGTTCTTGAAGAATTCTGGAAGGCCTTCATCGGCACGGTTGACGGCATCAAGGAACTGCGCGTTCGCGAAGTGCTTGATAACCTCAATGAAGTTCTGGGGCCGCACTTTTTCCCCGAACGTGAAAACGGCACCGCGCCGCGCGCGTGTCCGAAATGCGATGACGGCGAACTGTCGCTTAAACTTGGCAAGTTTGGTGCTTTCATCGGGTGTTCCAACTATCCAGATTGCAGCTATACCCGCCAGCTGGCAGCCGACGGCGGCGCCGCCGATGGCACCGTCGAAGCTGAACTGGACGCCGGGCCCAAAGAACTGGGCATCCATCCTGAGCACGACAAGATGATCACCCTTCGCAAAGGCCCGTTTGGCCCCTATGTGCAGCTGGGTGAACAGGAAGAAGGCACCAAGAAAAAACCCCGCCGTGCTTCGCTTGGCAAGGATCAGGCTTTGGCTGAGGTCGATCTGGAGATGGCCGTCGATTTGCTGGCGTTGCCGCGCGACGTTGGCCTGCACCCCGAAGACGGCCAGATGATCGAGGCCGGCATTGGGCGCTTTGGCCCGTTTGTTAAGTGGGCCGGCATGTTTGTCAGTCTTAAAGAAGACGATCCGCGCGAAATCGGCATTAACCGCGCCGTCACCGTCATCGCCGACAGCGGCAAAAAGCCGCCGCGCGAACTGGGCAAGCACCCGGTTGATAATAAGCCGGTCTTCATCAAGACCGGGCGCTGGGGGCCATTTGCCAGCCACGGAAAAACCCGCGCCAACTTGCCCAAAGATGAAGATGGTGAAACCATAGAACTGGAACGCGCACTGGTACTGATGGCGGCCAAGGCTGCCAAGGACGGAACCGGGCCGAAGCCGCGCAAGCCCAAGAAAAAAGCAAAGAAAAAGACTAAGAAAAAAGCTAAAAAGAAGACCAAGTCCAAAACCAAGGCTAAATCGAAGGCGAAAGCCAAAGCCAAGACCAAGGCGAAAACGCCTGCATCTGAAACTGCCGCCGATGATCCAAAGGCCACCGGCAGCGATTAAAGCGATCTGCACCGTTGTCAGCAAAATCTAAATCACCGTTTCCAACTCGCGAGGAAATCCTGAATTACATTCAGGAAACCCCCGGTCGTGTCGGCAAACGTGAATTGGGTCGCGCCTTCAAGCTGAACCCGGCACAAAAAACCCGCCTCAAGAAAGAATTGAAAGCATTGGCCGATGAAGGCCTGATTGAACGCGGCCACGGTCGCAAGTTTGTCGAACCCGGAAGCCTTCCCGGCGTCACGGTCGTGGAAGTATCCGGAACCGACATCGACGGCGAGATCCTGGCCAAGCCCGTCACGTGGGAACACGAAACCCCGCCGCCGATCATTTACATGGCGCCGCTTCGCCAAGGCCAGCGCGCGCTGGCTAATGGCGAGAGGGTACTGGCGCGCCTTGAAAAGCTGGAAAACGAAGATGATGATCGCATCGCCTACGAGGCGCGCACCATCCGCCGCATCGCCCATGCGCCCAGCGAAACGCTGGGTGTGTATATGGAACACCCATCCGGCGAAGGCCGGGTGCGCTCAACCAACCGGCGCCATAAAAGCCACTTTCTGGTTACCGACGATGGCGGGTTCGATCTGAAAGACGGCGATCTGGTGCTAACCCATGCCGTTCCCGGAAAACGTCTGGGACTGCCGCGCGTAAAAGTTCAGGAAAAGATCAGCCGCGCCGGGCCCAAGGCCATATCGCTGATCGCGATTTATGAACACGACATCCCCAATCGTTTTCCCATTGAGGCTGTCGAGACGGCCGAAGCCGCCATCGCAGCGCCGTTAGGCAAGCGCGAAGACCTGCGCAAGGTTCCGCTGATCACCATTGATGGCGAGGACGCGCGCGATTTCGATGACGCGGTATTCGCCGAACCCGACGCAGAAGTTGACGGCGGCTGGCACCTGATTGTCGCCATTGCCGATGTATCTTGGTATGTGCGCCCAGACAGCGCACTTGATAAAGAAGCCTACAAGCGCGGCAACTCGGTATATTTTCCCGACCGGGTGGTGCCGATGCTGCCCGAAGCCTTGTCCAACGGCTGGTGTTCACTGGTCCAGGGCGAAGACCGTCCGTGCCTGGCGGTGCATTTATGGATCGACGCCAGCGGGCAACTGACCCGCCAGCGTTTTACCCGCGCCCTGATGCATTCCCATGCGCGCACCACCTATACGCAAATCCAGAACGCGCGCGACGGTGACGGCGATGAACAAACCGCACCGCTGGTTGATGGCGTGATCAACCCGCTGTATGGCGCTTATGAAAGCCTGCTCAAATCACGAACCAAACGCGGTGTTTTGGAACTGGACCTTCCGGAAAAGAAAATTGAAATTTCCGAGGACGGCAGCGTTGGCGGCGTTTCGGTGCGCGATCGCTTCGATAGCCATAAATTGATCGAGGAATTCATGGTGCTTGCCAACGTGGCGGCGGCAACAACGCTGGAACAGATGAAACAGCCCTGCATGTACCGCATCCATGATGAGCCTTCGCTGGAAAAACTGGAAAGCCTTCGCGAATTTCTGGGCACCATCGATATCCCGCTGGCCCGCGGTCAGATCATCAAGCCGGTCGAGTTCAATAAAATTCTCGGCAAAGCCGCAGGAACCGCCAATGTCCATCTGGTCAACCAGGTGGTGCTTCGGTCCCAATCGCAAGCCGAATATTCACCCGACAACATCGGCCATTTTGGTCTGGCGTTAAAACGCTATGCCCATTTCACTTCGCCGATCCGGCGTTATTCGGACCTGTTGGTGCATCGCGCGCTGGTTCGCGGCCTCAAAGCCGGCGACGGCGGGCTGAACGATGATCACAAGGATTACGGCGAAATGGGTGAACATCTTTGCATTACCGAGCGCCGTGCATCCGGCGCCGAGCGTGACGCGGTCGACCGCTTCACAGCCCTTTACCTGTCAGAACGTGTGGGATCGCTTTTCAAGGGCCGCATCAGCGGGGTCACGCACTTTGGCCTGTTTGTTGAGCTGGATGAAACCGGAGCCGATGGTTTGGTGCCGATGCGCACGCTGGGCGATGATTATTATGAACACGATGAAACCCTCCACCTGCTTCGCGGCAAACGCCATGGCGCCATTTACCGACTGGGCGATCATGTTGAGGTGATGTTGATGGAAGCCGACCCCATCACCGGCGGTACCACGTTCCAGGTTATGGGCGATGGCGATGGCAAAAGCCCCCGCCCCCGCCCGGCGTCTGCACGGGGCAAAGGTGGGCAAAAATCCCATAAGAAATCGAGCAAAAAGTCCCCTAAAAAGGCCGCCGCCAAGTCGCAACGAGGTGCTAGCCCTAGGAAACCAAAGGGAAAATCGCGAGCCTCAAGGCGCCGCGCCCGGCGTAATAAATAGCCGCCCAGCGGGTCAAAAAACTCCAAAACGCCGCAAAAGGTGACGAAAATCGAAAAATAAGGGATCATGCCCGCCATGGCCCGATCCGATGACCATTCGTTCGCCCGGACCCCGGCGTTAAAGCTGGCCGCAACCCTTGCCCTATTGGTGGCAGGCTTGCTTGTCAACGCCTGCACCACATCTGAGCAAGCCCACCAGGACGGCGCAACCACCCCTGATCGCGCACAAACAGCGGCCCTGCAAAGCAGCCCTTCCCATATAGATGCAGACGCAGATTATGTGGCCTTCAATGACGCCAGCGCCAAACGCATCATCCGCGCAGGCATGAAAGGTATTTCAGATCGCTACATCGACGCGGTCAGCACGTCTTCGCTAGGCATGGATGCACTGCGCGGCCTTAGCGCGCTGGACCCTGCCATCACCATAGAAACGCACGAAACAAAAATTACCCTGCACCACGAAGCCTTTGATTTGTCCGCGTTCGATCATAAGGAACCGCATGAACTGATCGCATTTAAAATTCCCGATGAAGGGAACTTCAATGAATGGGCAGAAGTCATTGCGGGTGCGGTCACGGCGGCGCAGAAACACGGCTTTGATATTCGCATTTCAAACCGCGAACGCATCTATGAGGCGCTGTTTGACGGCATGTTGGTTGGACTGGATGTGTTTTCCCGTTACGCCGGCGCCGAAGAAGCAACCGCCAACCGCGCCCAGCGCGACGGATTTGGCGGCCTTGGCATTGAGTTTTCAGACAGCGAAACCCTGAACGGGGGCTTTGCCATCACCAAGGTCATGGCCATGAGCCCCGCCGAAAATGCGGGCTTAAGAGTTGGCGATTTTATTATTTCAGTGGCGGGTCACAAGGTACAGGGCAAGAGCATCCGCCAGGTATCCAAGTTGATGCGCGGGCCCATTGGCTCGTTGGTTAGAATCGAGGTCATCAGAAAGTTGGCGCAAACCGCGCAGATCGGGTTTGAGATTGAACGTGCCCACATCGTCCTGCCAACGGTCAGCGCATATGTTGAAGATGCCCTTTTGGTGGTTCGCATCACCAGTTTTAACAATCACACCGCATCGGCGGTGCATGATCAGTTCAGGAAGCTGGGTAGTGATATCGCAACCCGGCGCATCCGCGGGGTTGTGCTTGACCTGAGAAGCAACCCGGGCGGGTTGTTGATGCAATCGGTCAACGTCGCCGACCTGTTTTTGGAACAGGGCCAAATAGTTTCAACCCGCGGGCGTCACCCCGATAGCGAACATAACTACCAAGCCGCCGGCATCGATATCGCCCAAGGCCTGCCGCTGGCGATACTGATCGACGAAGACAGCGCATCGGCGGCCGAAATCGTCGCCAGCGCCCTGCAGGATCAAGGCCGCGGCGTGGTCATCGGTTCGACCAGTTATGGCAAGGGAACGGTGCAAACCGTCCTCATGCTGCCCAACAGCGGCGAAATCACGCTGACATGGTCACGGCTGGTGACCCCATCTGGATATGCGTTTCACGGCTTGGGCGTGCTGCCGGTGGTTTGCGCCGACGAAGTATCGGCGGCACCCCAGCTTTTGGCCCCATCGGCGCTGAGATCGCGCGAAGCCCTGATCCGCCAGTGGCGCGAAATTGGCACTCAATTTGATGCCCGGCGCCAGAAACTGCGGCAAAACTGCCCGGGACGGGTATTTGAAGACCACGACCCGGCCCTGATGGCGCTGACGCGCAACGTGCTGGAAAGCCCCGAGCTATACCGCCAGAGCGTGCTGCTGACGGCCCCGGTGGATACCGCCAGCCGCAAATAGGCGCACCCGCCTTTCAAGCCCCCTTGACAGATTTTACGCGGACTGTATGGTTCGCCGCTCAAACCCGATTGAAGCCAAAAAACAAGCGCACGCAGGAACAAAGACGATGGCCAAGCCAAGCACAATTCTGATCAAGTTGGTTAGCACCGCGGACACCGGTTACTACTACGTGACCAAGAAAAACCCCCGCAACCTGACCGAAAAGATGGAAATGAAGAAATACGACCCGGTTGTGCGCAAGCACGTCATGTTCAAGGAATACAAAATCAAATAATCGGCCCGGAGCCCGCGTTCGCGCGATGGCCCGGCACATTGTAAATAGCGCACTGCACACCTAAGACAAAGGCCGCACCATCGGGGAGCGGCCTTTTATATTGGGTCATTGGCTTGATTGCTTGGCTAGCCCAAGAACTTGGCCTAAGGGTTTGGGATTATCCCAAGAACTTGGAAAGCGTTTCGAGAAAATTGGGCACCGAGATGGGCTTGGCGATATAGCCTTCACAGCCGCCTTCGCGGATTTTTTCCTCATCGCCCTTCATCGCAAACGCGGTAACCGCGATGACCGGAATATGCTTCAGGTCGTCATCGGCTTTGAGCATCTTGGTAATCTCAAGGCCAGAGATTTCAGGCAACTGGATATCCATCAAGATCAGATCAGGGCTGTGTTCGCGCGCCAGGCTGACGGCATCACGCCCATCCGTTGTCTGAACGGTTTCGTATCCGTGCGCTTGAAGCAAATCGTTGAAAAGCTTCATGTTAAGCTCATTGTCTTCAACGATCAGGATGGTCTTGGCCATTTGGTATCCTCTGGTGGATGGTTATTCAGTCTCTTGAGCAGCTCTAAAATGGTATGCGAGGCCGCATCCACCGCTTAGGCAACGTGACAAAAGCCGTTCCCTCCGCCGTGTTTCACGGCCTGATGCTGGTACATTCGTGCCAACAAGTCAACCGAGGATCAGTGCGAATTCACCACAAAAATATCGAGAAAACAAGCTCAAAACCCCCATGCAGCGCATCTAAAAAAAGGCCGCCACATCTGTGACGGCCAAGTTTGGGAAAATGAAAAACACGAGAGATGCCGCAAATCCGCGGCGGATCAGAAACCCCCTGCAA
>DAOVVL010000308.1 GCA_030637205.1 Thalassospiraceae bacterium
ACCGAAGCGGTTCTTGATGCGCTTGCAAAAGGCGAAACGCCAGCACCCGGCCCGCAATCGGGGCGCAAGGGTTGCGAGCCAGCAGACGGCCTGACCACGTTGGGCAAGTCCAAGTCAAAAACCACGACTAAAAAAGGGAAGGGGTGATCCATGCTTGCAGATAAAGATCGCATCTTCACCAATATCTACGGCTTGAAAGACACGTCGTTGAAAGGCGCCAAGGCCAATGGCGTTTGGGATGGCGTTGACAAGATCCTCAAAAAAGGTCGCGACGGCATCATTGATGAAATGAAAACATCGAACCTGCGCGGCCGTGGCGGCGCCGGTTTCCCGACCGGCATGAAATGGTCGTTCATGCCCAAGGAAGAAAGCGAACGTCCGCACTATCTGGTGATTAACGCCGATGAAGGCGAGCCGGGCACGTGCAAGGATCGCGAAATTTTGCGCAACGAAGCGCACCGCCTGATTGAAGGCGCACTGATCGCGTCGTTCGCCATGGGCGCACACGTGGCTTACATCTATGTGCGCGGTGAATTCCTGCGCGAAGCCCAAGCATTGCAACTGGCCATTGATGAAGCTTACGAAGCGGGCCTGATCGGCAAGAACGCGTGCAAGTCGGGCTGGGATTTTGATTGTTACGTTCACTTGGGCGCCGGCGCTTACATCTGCGGCGAAGAAAGCGCGCTGATCGAAAGTCTTGAAGGCAAAAAGGGCCAGCCCCGCATGAAGCCGCCGTTCCCGGCCAACTGTGGCCTCTATGGCTGCCCGACCACGGTGAACAATGTTGAATCCATTGCCGTGGTGGGTGAAATTCTGCGTCGCGGCGGGGCGTGGTTTGCCGGATTAGGTCGCGAAAACAATTGCGGCACCAAACTTTTCTGCATCTCGGGCCATGTTAACAACCCCTGCACGGTCGAAGAAGAAATGGGCATCCCGTTAAAAGAGCTGCTTGAAAAGCATTGCGGCGGTGTCACCGGCGGCTGGGATAACCTGTTGGCGGTGATCCCCGGCGGATCATCGGTTCCGGTGATGACCAAGTCAACGTGCGACAACGTGTTGATGGATTTTGACAGCCTCAAGGAAGTTCGCTCAGGGCTGGGCACCGCAGCGGTGATCGTGATGGATAAATCCACCGACATCGTGCGCGCCATTACGCGGCTGTCATCGTTTTACATGCATGAAAGCTGTGGCCAGTGTACGCCGTGCCGCGAAGGCACCGGGTGGATGTCGCGTATGATGCATCGCATCTACGAAGGCACCGCCAGTGTCGATGAAATTGATTTGTTGGAAGAAGTCACGCGTCAGGTCGAAGGCCACACCATTTGTGCGCTGGGTGATGCGGCGGCGTGGCCGATCCAGGGTTTGATCCGCAGCTTCCGCCCCGAAATGGAAGCAAAAATTCTAGCTCAAGCTGGCAAGTCTTCTGCCACCCCAACTGAACATGATGATGCGGCTTGAGAGTGGAGCATAAATAGCAATGCCTAAGATGACCATTGATGGACAGGAAATCGAAGTCGAAGACGGCATGACCGTGCTTCAGGCTTGCGAGCAGGCCGGGGCCGAAGTGCCGCGCTTTTGCTATCACGAACGCCTGTCCATTGCCGGCAACTGCCGTATGTGTCTGGTTGAAATGGAACGCGCGCCCAAACCGGTTGCGTCGTGCGCGATGCCGGTCGGCGAAGGCATGGTCATTACCACCAATTCTGAAAAAGTTCGCAAGATGCGCGAAAACGTTATGGAATTTTTGCTCATCAACCATCCGCTGGATTGCCCGATCTGCGATCAGGGCGGCGAATGTGATCTTCAGGACCAGGCCGTAACGTATGGCAAAGATCGTGGCCGATATGATGAAATGAAACGCGCGGTGCCGAATAAAGACTTCGGCCCGTTGGTCAAAGGCATCATGACGCGTTGCATTCACTGCACGCGCTGTGTGCGTTTTATAACCGATGTTGCCGGGGTGCCGGAACTGGGCGGGATTTTCCGTGGCGAACATCTGGAAATCGGCACTTACGTTGATAAGGCGCTCAGCAGCGAACTTTCAGGAAATATTATTGACCTGTGCCCGGTGGGTGCGCTGACCAGCAAGCCGTATGCGTTCAAGTCGCGGCCGTGGGAACTGCGCAAGACCGAAAGCATTGATGTGATGGATGGCGTGGGATCTTCCATTCGTGTCGATACGCGCGCCGGCGAAGTGATGCGCATTTTGCCGCGCCTGCATGAAGACGTGAACGAAGAATGGATTTCCGACAAAACCCGCTTTGCCTGTGACGGGCTGGCGCGCCAGCGTCTGGACAAGCCGTATGTGAAAAAAGACGGCAAACTTCAACCCGTAAGCTGGGATGAAGCGTTCGGTGCCATCGTGGCCCGCCTGAAAGGCGTAAAGGGCGAAAAAATCGCGGCCATTGCCGGTGATCAGGCCGACGTGGAAGCCATGACCGTTTTGAAAGACTTAATGACCGCGTTGAAATCACCCAACATGGATTGCCGCCAGGACGGCGGCGCGTGTGATGTGTCGGCACCTGTGTCTTATCGCTTCAACACAACCATCGCCGGGATCGAAGACGCGGACGCCCTGTTAATCATCGGTTCCAACCCACGTGTCGAAGCGCCGATCATCAATGCGCGCATCCGCAAACGCTATCTGCAAAACGCGATGCCCGTGGGCGTCATCGGCCCCGAAGCGGATCTCACCTACACGCACCAAAACTTTGGTGACGATCCGGCCATGTTAAACGACATGGCGTCGGGCGATCATCCGTTTGCGAAAGTATTGAAAAAAGCCAAACGGCCTATGTTGATTGTCGGTGCCGGTGCGTTGGCGCGCCCTGACGGGCAGACCTTGTTGGGTCTGGCGCGCAAAATTGCTGATGAAACCGGCATGATTGATGAAAAGAACGGCTGGAACGGTTTCAACGTGCTGCAAACCGCCGCGTCGCGTGTCGGCGGGCTGGAAATCGGTTTCGTTCCCGATACCGATGGGTGCGATACCATTTCCATCATGGAAGGCTGTGAAAGCGGCGACATCGAAGTGCT
>DAOVVL010000043.1 GCA_030637205.1 Thalassospiraceae bacterium
CCACCCCGGCGACGCCATGGATAAAAACCTCTATGACCTGCCGCCCGAAGAACTGGCTGATGTACCGACGGTTTGTGGTTCGCTTCGCGAAGCACTCGATAGCTTAGATGCTGATCGCGACTACCTGAAAAAGGGCGACGTGTTCGACGACGACATGATCGACGGCTATCTCGCGCTGAAGTGGGAAGAAGTGTACAACTTTGAACACACCCCCCACCCGGTCGAATTTAAAATGTATTACAGCAGCTAATCCAGCTGTTCACGACCTAACAAAAGCCCCCGCAGGAAACTGTGGGGGCTTTTTTTGTGGGGGTTCACATGGTGATGACGACTTTGCCCTGCGCGTGGCCTTTTTCAAGGTAGGCGATGGCATCGGCAACTTCGATCAACGGGAAACTTCGATCGATTAGCGGCGTAACTTTTCCGGCTTCGATCAGTTCCGCAATGAAGCCTAAATCCTTTTGGTTGGCCTTGTTGATCATCGAGATCATTTTCTGCTTTGAGGTCATTGAAATCCACAAGCCCGCCACAAAGGTTCCGGGAAAATCTGCACCCCCGATAAAGACATAATGCCCATCGGGGCTTAGCACGCGCTTGACTTCAAACGCCGAACTGGAACCCGCCGTGCCAATGATCAGGTCATAAACCTTTTCGCCTGCTGTGAAGTCTTCGCGTGTGTAATCAATCACATGATCGGCGCCGAGACTTCGCACCATTTCCACATTGCGCGTGCTGGTGACGCCCGTGACCTCTGCGCCCAGCGCCTTGGCGATTTGCACGGCAAAAGACCCGACCCCGCCCGATGCGCCGTTGATCAAGACTTTCTGGCCCGCCTGAAGTTTTCCATGATCGCGTATTGCATGCAGCGCGGTGACAGCCGCCAGCGGCACGGCGGCGGCTTGTGCGAATGTGAGGGCGGCCGGTTTCAACACCAATGCGTCTTCGCTCGTGCTTACATATTCTGCAAAAGCGCCCATGCCGCTTTCAAAAATATCACCAAACACTTCATCGCCAGCTTTAAACTGTTTGACGTTTTGGCCCACGGCCTCAACCGTTCCCGCAATGTCGGCGCCAAGGATCTTGGTTTTGGGTTTGAACAAGCCAAAGCCCGAGATCCGCACGATAAACGGATCGGCCCTGAGCACATGCCAGTCCGCCGGGTTGGTCGACGCTGCGTGAATTTTGATCAAGACTTCGCCATCACCGGGTGTCGGTTTTTCGATCTCTTCAACCTGAAGAACATCGGGCGATCCGTATTGATGGCAAACCACGGCTTTCATAATAGTGCCTCCGGTTACGGCTAAGTCCGCAGCCATTATACGCTCCAATATACGCCCCAATAAAGACTAAAGGCCCCGCCAGATGGTGGGGCCTTCGGTGTCATGCGTAATGCCGCAATGTATTTGGCGGCGCGCTTGCCGCTTTAAGGTGGGCTTTTCCTAAGCAGAAGCCGGTTTCAGATCGCTAAAGCCGACCAGCTGGCGTGACTTTTCATCCCACAAGGACAAACGAATTGATTTCAGGCTGTCGCGAATGGTCATGCGGCACATGCCTTTCAGTTCCGGGCTGGCGTTCAGGCATTCTTTCAGGCGGTAAAACGGGATCGATCCGCACAGATGGTGAATGTGGTGAATGCCAATGGAACCGGTGATCCAGTTCAATACGCCAGGCAGCACATAGTACGAGCTTCCCAAAATGGCGGCGCTGTGGAAATCCCATTCTTTATCGGCTTCCCAGTGAGTATCTGCGAATTGGTGCTGGATATAGAACAACCAACCACCGGCCCAGATTGCAACGCACGAAATCGGCAACATGACCATAATATATGTCTGGAAACCGACCAGCCAGATCAGCGAACCATGCACCAGCACCAACGCCACGTTGGTCAACAGTATACTGCGCCAGATCTTGGCAAACGGGAACGGTTGAGCAAACGGAAACCGCTGGTCGATGATGAAGTGATACGGCGAGCCGATCAACAGCCATACCAGCGGATTGCGATAGGTGCGGTATGCCAGTTTTTTAAGCGGCGTAAGCGCCTCGTATTCGGCCACCGTCTTGGTGTCGATGTCGCCAAAACCGCGCTTGGTGAGGTTGCCGGACGTTGCGTGGTGCATGGCGTGGGCTTCCATCCAGAACGTGTACGGCGTCAGGGTAAACACACTCATCAAACGCCCAACGAATGTATTGGCGCCGCGGGTGCGGAAAAACGAGCCGTGGCCACAATCATGCTGGATGATAAACATGCGCACCAAAAACCCCCCGGCCGGGATCGTCAACAGCAGCCCTGCCCAGTAAATTTCATTGACCACCAGCATCAATGCCATGGAAGTCAGCACCAAAAACGGGACTGTGGTGATCGCTAGCTGAGAAATGCTCTGAGCTGTATCGGCGCCTTTATATTCTGCACAATGCACTGCCAAACGGCGTGCCGTGGCTTTAAATTCTTCGTTTGTCATATTTTTAAGTACCTGCTCAGTGAACCAGTGTCATCGACGTTCCCAATGAAAAATCAACCTATCTAAACACACTGGGCTTTGGAAGGATTTTCCATCGAAAATCCCTAAAAGAGGCTTAAAATATAGCTATTTATGACCATTCAAACTGGTTTTTCAACGCCTGGAAGTAGCTTTTCCATAAATGAACGTGATGCGGGCAGGTTCTTGAGGCATGGATTCGCACCCCCTAATTGGTGCCAACAGCCATTTCAATCAATGCATACGAAGGCGCTCATTCGTCTTTGAGCCGCTCAACGATCGGCCCCAGCGCCTGAAAGCGCAGGTACGCGCCGACAATGATGAACGCAAGCCCCACCAGACACCAGAAAATGGGATGCACGGTGCGTTCGACCGAACTGAAGAAGTAGCCGCGCGCCGGTTCCATCAAGGTGGCAAAGAACATATAGGACGCAGAAAACAAAATGATGGTCATTCCACTGCGCAACAGCAACATGGTTGAAAGCCAGGTTGAGTGCTGGCGGACCCGCATTTCGTGTTCCGCGCGTTCCCAGAAATCGTCTGATTGCGGATCAAGTGACATGGCTCTCACTCCCTATAAAATAACCGACAATCAGTTTCCCCTATTTTGCGCCGTTCATCAATCCGCATGGCAGATATGGGGCCATGCCCCAAAAAGGTCACTTTGTTAACATCAGGGAAACATCTTCTTGGGCATAATTATAGGTGAGAGATGGAAGAAGTTTCCATCTTCGATGGAGTAGTGAGCCATGGGACAGAATGTTAGGGTTCACGAAGCCGGAGGTCCAAGCGAAATGGAACGCCTGGCCGAACGGCTGATCAAGCGTCTTGGTGTGGAGGGAGCTTTAAGAAGCTGCCGTGAAAACCATTGGGATGGTGTGCTGAAAGTCATTCAGCTGCGATTCCGTGGGGGTCCGATCTAAGCTCGAGGAGCGCCAAAGATTAGATGCTTGTTACCAGTTGCCCCCTTGCGGCGACGCGGTTTTTTTCGTGCCTAAATCCCCACCTGCTGATATCTTCAAACAATGCTGAAAAAACTATTCATCACTATTGGTGTTCTGGCGGTCGTAGTCGTGGTCAGCGTTTACATGCTGACGTCTAACATCAATTCCATCGTCAAAACCGCCATCGAAGAAGGCGGCTCGCGCGTCACCGGGGTTCAGGTGCGCCTTGATAAATCCAACATTGACCTGGCCAACGCACGCGGTGCCCTGTTTGGCCTCAGCGTCGCCAACCCGGCCGGCTTTAATACCGCGCGCGCCATCAAGTTCGGCGCCATCGGGCTGGAACTGGGTTCTGGCAGCACCACCCGGTTATTGGTGATCGACAAGGTGGTCATCGATGGCCCCGAAATCACTTACGAAATCGGCATCACCGGATCAAACATCGATGCGATACAGGACCATATCGATGAATACACTTCGTTACCCAGCCTGCCCGGCGAAAAAATCGCTTCGCTGCCTTTACCCGGCGTTTCCGACGACATTTCAAGCAGCAACGACAGCATTGGGCCGAAACTGTGGATCAAGGATCTGTATATCAATAACGCTAAACTCAACGTCAGCGCATCGCTGATGCAGGGCAAGACGCTGAGCACCACCCTTCCCGACATTCATCTTGAAGATATCGGCGAACAGGGTGGCGGCGCAGGGGTTGGTGAAGTGGCCGATGAAATTATGGCGGCCATTTCCAAACACGCCGGCAGTGCCGCCGGGTCGCTGGACCTTGGCCAACTGGGCTTAAGTGATTGGGGCAAGAATTTAGAAGGTGTCACAAAAGGTGCAACCGACACGCTTGAAAAAGCCGGAAGCGGCGCGACCGACGCGCTCGGGAGCGGCCTTAAAGATGCCGGCGATACGCTAAAAGGCATTTTCAAGTAGCGGCCTCTGTTTATTGATTATCTTTAAGACTGGCGAGTTCGGCAAGCCTGAGGCTGCGCGCATACCACAGCGTTGCCAGTAACGTGATAAGCAGAAATGGCGCCATGCCACTGTTTACATAATCCCAGCCCGAAATATTCATCAACGCACCGGAAGAAAATGATCCGGTCGCGGCCGCGATGCTGACGATCAGTTCGTTCAGGCCCTGCACCTTGGCTTTTTCCGATGGCCGGTACGCATGGGTGAGTAACGATGTGCCGCCGACAAACAGGAAATTCCAGCCCACGCCGAGCAAAATCAAGGCGATCAGGAAGTTTTCAAAATCAAGGCCCGAAACCGCGATGGCCCCGCTAAGCGCAAACAACCCCATGCCCGCGTACAAAACCTTGAACACGCCAAAGCGCGAGATGAGCCAGCCGGAAAAGAACGACGGCACAAACATCGCCAAAACGTGGCCCTGGATCACGCCGCCGGTGGCTTCGATCGAATGGCCGTGATGATCCATAGCCAGCGGTGTTGCGGTCATAATCAACACCATCAACCCGTACGCCATAGCGGCGCTGAGTGCTGCGGCAATAAACACCGGCTGGACCACAATTTCAGATAGTGGCCGGGCGGGTTCGCTATGGGTTTCTTCAGCCGCGCGCGGCAGCGACAGCATGGAAACCACACCAAGCGCCACCACGCTGACCCCCGCCGAGACAACAAACGCGCCGGCAAAGGCATGGGGCGCCAACAGATCGCGGCTGGTGACCGCAATCCACGGGCCGATCAGCGCCGCCGCCACGCCACCGGCCATCACATAGGATATGGCGCGGTTGGTAAATTCACGGGGCGCTACATCAACGGCGGCAAAACGATAGTATTGGGTATGTGCCTGATAGATGCCGCCAATGAACGTGGCCGCACCGAACATCCAGAAATTGTTTTCGATCATCGCATAGGCCGCCAGCAGGCCGCTGACGATGCCCATGGTGGTGCCAAACATCAGCCCTGCGCGCCTGCCGATGCGCCGCATCACCAATGATGCCGGAACCGTGGTGACCATACCGCCGATCACATAAAGCGCCACCGGCACCGTTGCCAGCGTCTTGTTGTCGGCCAGCATGTAACCGACCAAGCCGCTGAACGTAATCATGATCACGCCGGAAATCAGGAACAAGCCTTGCGCGGTTGCCAGCAGCAACACATTCCTGCGGTAGTTCGCCAAAGCCATCAGCTGGCCCCCTGAAGTTTTCTTGTGGTCGTGGTCAGCAATATTCCGGTCACAATCGGCACCACCCCCATCGCATGATAGAATTCAAGGCGTTCACCCAAAAACAAGATGGCAAGGATAGCACTGGAAAGCGGGATGACATGGATAAACAAGCCGGCCCGGTTCGCGCCGACAATGCTGACGGCTTTGTTCCAGCAGATAAACGAAATGATGGATGCAAACACCGCGACGTAGGCAATCGCCGCCAGGTTGGTTGAACTGATTTCAAACCCGCCTTTGATTGCATATTCCCACAAGTAAGGCGGCAGCAAAATCGCAACCGCAATCAGGTTCAACGCCGTGAGCAAGATCATGGGCGGCAGTTCTTTAGGAACGCGGCGCAGCAGGACCGAATAAATCGACCAGCCCAGAACCGATCCCAGCACCCACAGATCGCCCGGCGCAAACGACAGGTTCATCAGAACGTCCACATCGCCGCGCGTAATGATGGCGCCCACCCCGATAAACGAAATGGCGATGCCGACGCCTTGGCGTGCCGTCAGGCGTTCTTCGCCAAACAGGTATGAGATCACCGGGATCACCAACGGCATGGTGGCCAGCACCAGGGTCGCGTTAATCGCCGTGGTGGTGTTTAAGGCGATATAGGCAAAGCTGTGAAAAATCGCCATGCCGCTTAACGCCAGCACAAACAACAGCCGGAAATGCTTAAAGATCAAGGCGCGGTGCGCCCAGATGCCGGGCGCGGTAAAGGCCAGCAAGATTAGCGCCGACAAGACCCAACGCCAGAACGTCAGCCCCAACGGCGGAATTTCCGCATGAACGGCGCGCCCGACCACAAAATTTCCGCCCCAGATCACGGTGGCGATGACCAGCAACAGATAGGGCGACGGTTGAAAACGCACGTTGGGCAAGGTCGGGGAAGTCCTTTTGGGCTTAAAAATGTGCCCCCTTGGTACACGTTTTTTGAGGCCATGCCTAATGAAATGGGCAAAAAGTAGCTGTTTTGTTGAGCTTCCTAGCCATTGAAACACCTTGACAATCCCTATCTGTTCATGCTTTGTTCTTACCAAGGAACGAAACACCTCTGGGCAACGCCGGGCACCCCCCGGCAAGTTAAAGGAGCCGATCAAATGGGCTATTTTGAAATGAGACAATTCAAGCTGTTCGCAGATGGTGCTGCACTGGGCGCCATGTTTATCGCCGGATATGTGGTGTTGGCGGTGGCCTGAGCACCTATGGCTTCACGCGGCGTGGTTTACCCTCGGCATTTAATGCCACAAACACGAAATCGCCTTCGGTGACCTTGATCTCGCGGATCTCGCCGCCCTTGTGGCGATGGACCCACGCCTGAACGTGGGTGGTAACGGACGTGTTGCCGACTTTCTTGACGTCGACGTAACAGCACAGCACATCGCCGACCAACACCGGCTTTTCAAACTTCATCGCCGTGACCGCCACGGTGGCGACGCGCCCCAGCGCCACTTCGGCAGCGGTGATGCCCCCTGCCACGTCCATCTGGCCCAGCACCCAGCCACCAAAGATATTGCCGCCGGAATTCATCTGCGCGGGCATGGCAACGGTGCGGATCACCAGTTTTCCTTTAATCGAATCGGGCAGGTCTTTGGTCGGCATATTTCGGTCCTAACTTGGGAAACCAGTTGCGGGATAGATAATAAAGTGTTTAGTTTCTGTGACTTAACAGACAGGCGCTTGCGGGCGCAGGGTCGCGGTCATTAGGATACGCCCACAACACCACCACGCCAAGTCCACTGCGGGCCGGCTTACAGATTGAAATGATGATGGCCGACCTTTTTGACAATCCCAAAAAAAAGAAAAAATCCCCTTCGCAGGGCAAATCGAAAGCCAAATCGAAAGCCAAATCGAAGAAGCCTCCTGCCAAGCCAAAAGCCAAAGCCAAAAGCCCATCTAAAAGTTCAGGCAAAAAAGGCGATTACACCGCCGCCGACATTGAGGTGCTGGAAGGCCTGGAACCGGTTCGCAAGCGCCCCGGCATGTACATCGGCGGCACCGACGAACACGCCTACCATCATCTGGCGGCAGAAGTTCTCGACAATTCCATGGATGAAGCCGTGGCCGGACACGCCAGCGTCATCGAGATTGAGCTGAACGCCAACAATGAGATCACCATCCGCGACAATGGCCGCGGTATTCCGGTCGACCCCCACCCCAAGTTCAAGGACCGCTCCGCGCTGGAAGTCATCATGACCACGCTACATTCGGGCGGTAAGTTTGGCGGCGACGCGTACGAGACTTCGGGCGGGCTGCATGGTGTCGGCATTTCGGTGGTCAACGCCCTTTCGGAATACATGTTGGTTGAAGTCGCGCGCGATAAAAAACAGTGGGTACAGGAATTTTCACGCGGCAAGCCCAAGACCAAACTGAAAAAGATCGGCAAGGCGTCTAACAAGCGCGGCACCACGGTAACCTTTCGCCCCGATACCAAAATTTTTGGCACGCGGGTGCATTTTCGCCCCCATCAACTGTTTCGCATGGCGCGGTCCAAGGCATACCTGTTTCGCGGCGTAAAAATCCGCTGGTTGTGCGACAAGAGCCTGCTGAAAGACAAGGAAGAAAAATCCGTTCCTGAGAAAGCCGAACTGCACTTTCCCGGCGGGCTATTGGATTATGTAGAAGGCCATCTGGAAAAACGCCGCACCGTCACGCCGCGCCCCTTTGCAGATCGCACCGAATTTTCAGCCAAACAGGGCCGCGTTGAATGGGCCGTGATTTGGCCATTGGACGAAGACGGGTTTTTCAATTCCTATTGCAACACCGTGCCGACGCCACAGGGCGGCACCCACGAAAGCGGTTTCAAGTCAGCCATTGCCAAAGGCCTGCGCGCGTATGGCGAACTGACCAACGTGAAGGCGGCTGCCAAGCTAAACGCAGACGATGTGCTGGGCGGTGCCATGGTGATGATGTCGTTGTTTATTCCCGAACCGCAATTTCAGGGCCAGACCAAGGAACGGCTCGCCACGCAAGATGCCCAGCGGTTGGTTGAAAACACACTTCGCGACAGTTTCGATCACTGGCTTTCATCTGACCCCAAAGCCGCCAAGGCTTTGCTGGACGCGACCCTTGAGCGCGCGTCCACGCGGCTTCGGCGCAAGTCTGAGCTGGAAACCAAACGCAAATCGGCAACCAAGAAATTGCGCCTGCCGGGCAAGCTCGCCGATTGTTCCAGCACCTCGTCAGAAGGGACCGAGCTGTTTATCGTCGAAGGTGACAGCGCCGGGGGTTCCGCCAAACAGGCGCGCGACCGCAAAACCCAGGCGATCTTGCCGTTGCGCGGAAAAATCCTCAACGTTGCATCGGCCACAACAGAAAAAATGAATGCCAATCAGGAACTCTCAGACCTGATTGAGGCACTGGGATGTGGCACAGGCAAAAATTTCGATGAAGATGCGCTGCGCTACGAACGCATCATCATTATGACCGATGCCGATGTTGACGGCGCGCATATTGCGTCGCTGTTGATGACCTTTTTCTACAAGGAAATGCCGTCGATGATCGAAAGCGGCCACCTGTTTTTAGCCCAACCGCCCCTGTACCGGCTGGCCAATGGCGGCAAGGTTGCCTTCGCGCGCGACGATGCGCACAAGGACAAGCTGATGAAACAGGAATTCAAAGGCAAAAAGGTCGAGATCAGCCGCTTTAAAGGCTTGGGCGAAATGCCGCCCGCACAATTGAAAACAACCACCATGAACCCTGAACACCGAACCTTGTTGCGCGTGACAGTTCCGGGCGGCCACGGCGAAGAAGACTGGGACGACCAGCACGACACCGCAGAACTGGTGGAAAGCCTGATGGGCAAAAAACCCGAACTGCGCTACGCCTATATTCAGGAACACGCGCGGTTCGTTAGCGATATCGACGTTTAGCCCACTTTAGGAAACGCCCTTGAAAGACTTCGACGCAATCATCATCGGCGCCGGTGCAGCCGGGTTGATGTGCGCCATGCGCGCCGGTGCTAGGGGAAAGTCGGTGGCTGTGCTGGACCACGCACAAAAGATCGGCGAAAAAATCCGCATATCGGGCGGCGGGCGGTGCAACTTCACTAATATTTTTGCAGGCGCGGAAAACTATGTATCCGCGAACCCGCGCTTTTGCACCTCGGCGCTTTCGCGCTATACCCCTGCCGACTTTATAGAACTGATCGACAAACATGGCATTGCGTACACAGAAAAAACCAAGGGCCAGCTTTTTTGCGAAGGATCCGCCACCCAGATCATCGACATGCTGGTGGGTGAATGCGCGGACGCCGGCGTGCAAATCAAAAGCGGCGTGCGGGTGAATGTTATTTCGCACGATGGTGAAGGTTTCACAGTCGTCACAGAAACTGAAACCTATACCGCCCCCGCCGTGGTGATCGCG
>DAOVVL010000194.1 GCA_030637205.1 Thalassospiraceae bacterium
CGTGTTGAGATGTATTCGCTGTGGATCGTGCATGAACCACTGTCCGGTGTTCGGCGCAGTCGGCGGCCATGCCTATGGCTGGGTTTATCCGGGCCCCATCGGCTCGGTGCTGACGCCCCGGATGGTCGGCATTGATGAAGCTTATCTGTTGGCCGATGCGTCAACATTTTGCGGGCGCTGCGAAGCGGTGTGCCCGGTGCGTATCCCGCTGCCAAAAATGCTGCACCGTCACCGGGTTGTGGCGTATGAGGCAGGCCATGGAAGTTTGCTGGCGCGCGTTGCTTTGAAAATGTGGGCCACCATTGCGGTGCGCCCGGCAATTTATCACCGCCTTGCCAGTTTCAAGTTGGGCGCGTGGAAAATGCTGGCGGGCAAGCGCGGGCGCTTTAAAAGCTTCCCCTTTGCCAGCGGCTGGACGGCATCGCGCGATTTGCCGACACCTGAAGGCAAAACTTTTCAGGCGCTTTGGAAAGCCAGAAACGGGAAAGTGAAATGAGCGCACGCGAACAAATTTTTGCGAACCTGAAAGACGCGCTTGAAAACCGCTCTACTTTGGCAGCGCGCAACGCCGCCGCAGATGCGCGTATCAACGCCCATCCGTCGAGCCTGATCCCGGTGCGTGGCCAGACCCACGGCGCGGATCGCATCACCGCGTTTATTTCTGAAGCCGAACTGGCCGACGCCGAAGTGGTGCGCCTTGAAAGCGCCGAGCAAATTCCGTCACGGCTGAAACAGATTCTTGGCGATCAAAAGTCCGTGCGCGCCGCGCCCCATCCGCTTTTGCAAGATCTCGACTGGGCATCGACCAGCCTTGATGTGGCCTTTGGCCGGGCCGATCCGCACGACGCGGTGGGCCTTTCGGTGGCAGTGGCGGGCATCGCCGAAACCGGCACGCTGGTGCTGCACACCGGCCCCAACAGCCCGGTCACGCTCAACTTTTTGCCCGATACCCACATCGTGGCCATTCACGCAAAAGACATCGAAGGGGCCGGTGAAGACGTGTGGAAGCGCCTGCGCCATGAAGGCAAAGCGCTGGGGCGCACGCTGAACTGGATCACCGGGCCGTCGCGCACCGCGGATATTGAACAAAGCCTGTTATTGGGGGCACACGGCCCCCGGCGTTTGGTGATATTGTTGATCGATGGCGAAAAAGATTCTCCCACCTGACGAACCGAACGCGCCCACAGATGCGCCAGATGATATGGACCTGTGGGCCGGCGTGACCGATAGCGTGCGCCCCATGCAAGACCGCGAAACGTTGCCGCCGGGCATGAGCGAAACGCCCAAGGGCCTCGGCGCAAAGCCTTCCGCCGGTGGGCCAGACACCGGGCCAGACACCGGGCCAGACGCCGGGCCAAACAGAACGCGCGCGCAAACGCCACCGCCCCCACCGCTAAAGCCCTTGCCTGAACTTAGCCACGGCAACCAGCCGGGGCTCGATAAAGCCACCGCCAAAAGACTGGCGCGCGGCAAGGTCAGCATCGAAGCGCGCCTTGATCTGCACGGCATGACCCAGCATCAGGCGCACACGGCACTGGAAGATTTTATCGAGCGCACCCAGCGACAGGGCAAACGCGAAGTCATTGTGGTGACGGGCAAGGGCACGCGCATGGATGGCGCCATCGGGGTGCTTCGCCAGATGGTGCCCGAATGGCTCAACCGTCCACCAAACCGCGCGCGCATTGTTGCTTTTACCTACGCCGCGGCCAAAGATGGCGGCGAAGGTGCGTTGTATGTGCGCCTTAAAAAGGTGGATACGTAAAAAATGGAATCCAGATGACCCCGTTTGGCGAAAAAATGCGCGACCTGCGCGAACAAAAGGGCTGTACGCAAAAGGAAATGGCGACGCACCTCAGGGTTTCGGGCGCTTATCTTTCGGCGCTGGAACACGGCAACCGTGGCCGCCCCGGCCCCGGCCTGATCCACCAGATCTGCGAATATTTCGAACTGATCTGGGACGACGCGGAAGAGCTGAAACAGCTGGCCGAACGTTCACACCCCCGGGTGGTGGTGGATACAGCGGGCTTAAGCCCCCGCGCCACGGCGCTGGCCAACCTGCTGGCCTCAACCATCCACGATCTGGACGAGCAAACCATCCAGTGGATAATCGACGAGATTGAAGGTGTGCGCGCCGGCGGCGGCAAGCGCGGGCCATCTCATTAGTGTCCTTGGCGCCCATGTCCTTCGCACTGGCGGTTTGGCCCGGTTCTTGTTACAAGTGCCTAGAATAAAGAGCTGAAAATAACCTCAAGACAGTTAAGGCAAAGCGCCATGCGTACAGGCTCCGTAAAACGCAAGACCAACGAGACCGAGATATCTGTCGAGATCAACCTCGACGGAACCGGCGCGTACGACATTTCCACAGGCATCGGGTTTCTTGACCACATGCTGGAACAATTTTCGCGCCACTCGCTGATCGACGTAAACATCAAAGCCACCGGCGACCTGCACATTGATTTTCACCACACCACCGAAGACGTGGGCATTGCCATGGGCGAATGTGTGACCCAGGCCTTGGGTGAGAGGCGCGGTATTACGCGCTATGGTACCGCCATCGCACCCATGGACGAGGCGCTGACCCGTGTTGCGCTGGATGCATCCAACCGCGCATATCTGGTGTGGAAGGTCGAATTTGTGCGCGACAAGCTGGGCGAAATGGATACCGAATTGTTCAAGGAATGGTTCCAGGCCTTCGCCCAGGGTGCCGGGCTGACGCTGCATGTTGAATGTTTTTATGGCGACAACAATCACCACATTGTCGAAGCCGCGTTCAAGGCGCTTGCGCGCGCATTGCGCCAGGCAGTTGAGATCGACCCCCGCAAAGTTGACACCGTGCCGTCGACCAAGGGTGTTTTGGGCGGCTCGCTTTAACGCCGCGCGCCTAACATTTCTGAAAGCTTGATCAAGCCCGATGAACGTCTATTCCATCCATATACTTGAAACGGCTCCGCCCAAGCTGGCGCTGGTGAAAGACGGCTTTTCGTGGGCGGCTGCATTGTTCGGCCCGCTGTGGGCGCTGGTGCTGGGCCTGTGGGAAGCTGCTGCCGTAATCTTTGCCGCCCAGCTGGCGGCGGGGTTGGCCATTGGTTATCTCATAACCAGCCCCGAGGTTCAGTTTGTCGCCCAGATCGGCGTGGCGGTGTGTACCGGCATTGCGGCGGGCGAGCTGAGACGCTGGAACCTGTCGCTCAAGGGCATGGTCGAACGCGCATCCGTGCTGGGCCTTGATGGTGAGGACGCCGAAAGGCGCTATCTTGAAGATCACCCCGAACTGGTGCGCGCCCTAATTACCCCGCCAGCCGCGCGGACCTCGTTGGGGGAAACCTGATGCGTGTGTGTGTGGTCGATTACGGATCGGGCAACCTGCGTTCGTGCGCCAAGGCGTTTGAGCGCGCGGCGTCTGACGCCGGGATTGACGCAACCATTGAAGTCAGCGGTTCGCCCAAGGCTGTGCAGGCTGCGGACCGCATCGTGCTGCCCGGGGTGGGCGCGTTTGCCGATTGCCGCCGGGGCCTGGACGACGTTCCCGGTCTGGTCGAAGCCTTAAGCGAAGCGGTCACAGTGCAGGCTAAACCGTTCTTCGGCATTTGTGTGGGCATGCAGTTGATGGCCGATGTGGGGCGCGAATTTGGCGACACCCCCGGCCTCGGCTGGATCGGCGGCGAAGTGGTGGCGTTAAAACCCAGCGACGCGGCCCTTAAAATTCCGCATATGGGTTGGAACGATTTGCAAATTATACACCCCCACCCGCTTCTGGACGGCATTGAAGCGGGCAGCCACGCTTACTTTGTGCACTCGTATCAATTCTGTGTAAAAGATGAGGCGGACATTGTAGCAATCGTGGATTACGGTGGGCCGGTCACCGCGGTGGTGGCGCGGGGCAACATGGTTGGCACCCAGTTTCACCCCGAAAAAAGCCAGGCCGTGGGCCTTGGCATCATACGGAACTTTTTGAATTGGCGGCCCTAAACCAAAACAAAAGCAGCCCTGAGCCAATTTAATAATTAAGGAACCTGATCAAAGATGATTTTCTTTCCTGCCATTGATTTGAAAAACGGCGAATGTGTCCGCCTGCTGCACGGCGACATGAATCAGGTAACCGTGTTTAATGACAGCCCCGCCGATCAGGCGCGCGCCTTTGTTGCCCAAGGCTGTGAATGGTTGCACGTGGTTGATCTCGACGGCGCGTTTGCCGGGCGCCCAACAAATGCCGACGCGGTCAAGGCCATCATCGAAGCCGCGGGCGATATTCCCATTCAACTGGGTGGCGGCATCCGCAATCTCGACACCATCGGCTTCTGGCTGGAACAGGGTGTGCGCCGGGTGATCCTGGGCACCGTGGCGGTCAGCGATCCGGGTCTGGTGTTTGATGCGTGTCGTGAATTCCCCGGCCGTGTTGCCGTGGGTGTTGACGCCAAGGACGGCATGGTTGCGGTTGAAGGTTGGGCTGAAGTATCAGACATGTCGGCGGTGGACCTTGCGGCCCGTTTTGAAAACGCAGGTGTATCGGCCATCATCCACACCGATATCGGGCGCGATGGTGAAATGAAGGGCGCAAATGCCGAGGCCAGCCTTGAAATTGCCCTCGCCGTTTCGATCCCGGTAATTATCTCCGGCGGCGTGTCATC
>DAOVVL010000071.1 GCA_030637205.1 Thalassospiraceae bacterium
TGCTGACCTTAAAAAGGCTTTGCATTATAATATGTTAATTGAATTTAGATGTGCCGCCTAATAGCCGAACCTAAAAGGAAACCCGACCTGTGCCAAGGCCCAAAAACACACCAGGCCCAGCCCCTGAACTGTTCGCCGAAATCTTGAGCGTCGCCCAGATGGCGCGCGCCGACGCACACGCCATCGCAAGCGGCGTGGCCGGTTCGAAATTAATGGAAGCCGCTGGCCGTGCCGTGGTTGCGGCCATGCTATCGAAGTGGAAAAAGCGTCGCGTGGTTGTTTTGTGCGGGCCGGGAAATAACGGTGGCGACGGGTTCGTTATCGCGCGGGTGTTGAAACAAAAAGGCTGGCCGGTTGATTTATATCTGTTGGGTGATCAGGCCAAACTAAAAGGCGACGCCGCCAAGATGGCGATGCGCTGGGTGAAAACCGCGCGCGGGAAAATGATTCCGCTTGATGGCTCGTTCATGGCCGAACTTAAACATTCCAAACGCCCCAAACCGATTATCGTCGATGCGTTGTTCGGCGCCGGGCTGGATCGTCCCTTGAAGGCCGTGGCCAAACGCACCGTTGAAACCATTTCCCGGCTACAAGCAGAAAATGAAATCGAAGGCATTGTAGCGGTCGACCTTCCCAGCGGTCTGGATGGCGACAGCGGTGAGGCGCTGGGGGATGGTGGGGGCGGGGTGTCTATCAACGCTGACTTGACCGTCACGTTCTTTCGCGCAAAGCCCGCCCATGTATTATTGCCCGCACGGATGCTTTGCGGCGAAGTGCGCGTGGTTGATATCGGGCTTGCTGATGAAGTCATAAATTCGCTGGGCGTGAACACATTTATCAACAGCCCTGATTGCTGGGCGCGCGATCTTCCCTGGCCGGATGAAAATTCACACAAATACACGCGCGGCCATGTGGTGGTTGCGGGCGGCGAGGTCATGACAGGGGCTGCACGATTGAGCGCACTGGCGGCCCGGCGCGCGGGCGCGGGGCTGGTCACCATCGCCGCACCGATCAGCGCCTTTGGCATTTATGCAGCTAGCGCGGATCCGGGCACGCTGGTGGCCCCGGTCGGTGATCTGGCGGATTTCAAAAAACTGCTGGGCGATGCGCGCAAAAACGCGATCCTGATCGGCCCCGGTGCCGGGGTCAGTACTGAAACCCGTGATCTGGTGCTGGCGGCGCTTAAGTCGGAAAAGGCATGCGTTATTGACGCCGATGGCTTAAACGCCTTTGCCAAATCGCCGGCCCAGCTGTTTAAGGCCATCAAAGCCAACAAATCAGCTGACACGGTCCTGACCCCCCACGGCGGTGAATTTGCCCGCCTGTTTCCCAAGATTGCCAAATCCGCGGGTGGCAAGCTGGATCACGCGCGGCGCGCGGCCAGGGCATCGGGTGCGGTGGTGGTATTTAAGGGTGCTGACACCGTGATCGCAGCACCCGACGGCAGCGCCATCATTGAAACCCACAGCCCACCTCAATTGGCCACGGCAGGCAGCGGCGACGTGCTGGCGGGGCTGATCGCGGGGCTTTTAGGCCAAGGTCAAGCGGGGGGCATGGCGGGCTTCGAGGCCGCAGCGGCGGCTGTGTGGATGCACGCAGAGGCGGCCCAGATGTTCGGCCCCGGCCTGATCGCCGAAGACATCAGCCAAACCCTGCCTAACGTGTGGGCGGGGCTTGCAAAAATGCGCCCCTGAACCCACTTTGGTGGCACGGGAAATCCTCCGGGATGGCTCAGGTTCAGGGCCGTTGACAGGGGGGCGGATTGGTATAAATTGCGCCCAGCCTCGAATCCTCTGGATTCCCTTAAGGATCGATGCGGGTGTGGCGGAATTGGCAGACGCGCTGGCTTTAGGTGCCAGTTTCCTTACGGAAGTGTGGGTTCAAGTCCCTCCACCCGCACCAACGCTGCTTGTTGCGTTGGTACTTATAAGAACACGTTTAAGAACACGTTTTTTTTGAACCATTTGAAAACTTCACTGGATCTCTTATGCAAGTTACTGAAACGAAGAACGAAGGCCTGAGCCGCGCCTTTACGGTCGCCATTCCCGCCGCAGATTTCGACAGCAAAGTTGATAGCCGCCTCAAAGAGGTCGCAAAGACCGCGAACATTCCGGGCTTTCGTCCGGGCAAGGTGCCCACGGCATTGCTGAAAAAGAAGTATGGCCCCAACGTCATGGGTGAAGCCCTTGAACAGGTGGTCAACGAAGCTTCGGGCAAGGTGTTGAAAGACCGCGACCTGCGTGCCGCCACCCAGCCCAAGATCGAGATCACCAAGTTTGAAGAAGGTCAGGACATCGAATACACGATGGACGTGGAACTGATGCCCGACATCAAGCTGGGTGACTTTTCCAAGATCAAGGTCGAACGCCAGATTGCAGAGATTGACGAAAGCGAAGTTCAGAAGTCGCTTGAAAACATGGCGCAATCCTACAAGACCTCGACCCCGATTGCGAAAAAGCGCAAAGCAAAATCCGGCGACGTTGCCGTGATAGATTTTCTGGGCAAGGTCGATGGCGAAGAATTCCCCGGCGGCAAGGCTGAAGCCTATGAGCTGGAACTGGGCACAGGCAGCTTCATCCCCGGCTTTGAAGACCAGATCGTCGGCGCAGAGCCGGGCGACAAACTGGAAGTCAAAGTCAAATTCCCCGATGAATACGGCGCTGAAGAACTGGCCGGCAAGGACGCGGTTTTCGACGTGACCCTGCATGAGCTGAAAGAAAGCTCGCCGTCAGAAATTGATGATGAACTGGCCAAGAAGGCCGGTCTTGAAAACCTTGATGCGTTGAAAGAAGCCATCCGTGAACAGCACGGCTCGGTGTTCAAGGATGCGGCCCGCCAGAAGCTCAAGCGCCGCCTGATGGATGCGCTGGATGCCGAATACCAGTTTGAACTGCCACAGGGCATGGTCGAAAGCGAAGTCGAGGCCATTACCGGCCAGATGGAAGAAGCCAAAAAGAACGGCCAGCTTCCCGAAGAAGACGCCAACAAATCCGAAGACGAACTGAAAGCCGAGTTTGGCGAAATCGCCGCGCGTCGCGTTCGTCTGGGGCTGTTGTTCACCGAAATCGGCCGCGAAAACAAGATCGAGATCGGCCAGGAAGACATCAACAAGGCCTTGATGGAAGAAACCAAACGCTATCCCGGTCAGGAACAGGCGGTGATCGACCACTACAACAAGAACCCCGATGCCATGCAGGCGCTATCGGGCCCGATTTTTGAAGACAAGATCGTGGACTTCCTCTTGGAACTGGTCAAAACCACTGATAAAAAGGTGGGCCTGGAAGAATTGATGGCCGATGACGATGCACCCGCAGCGCCCAAGAAAAAGGCTGCGGCTAAATCCAAGACCAAGGCAAAAGCCAAAACCAAGGCAAAAGCCAAAACCAAGACTGCCAAGAAATAAGTCGCCAGAATTTAGGTAGTATTTAAGAAACTCGAGACAAAGGACAGGCCATCTGATGCAAGATCGCAATCCAGTGGACACCTATATGAACTCTCTCGTACCGATGGTGGTCGAAACCACAAATCGCGGCGAGCGCGCCTATGATATTTATTCCAGGCTTTTAAAAGAGCGCATTATTTTTCTGACCGGCGCGGTTGAAGATCATGTCTCCAGCGTGATCTGCGCCCAGCTTTTGTTCCTGGAATCGGAAAACCCGAAAAAGGACATTTCCATTTATATCAACTCACCGGGTGGCGTGGTGACATCGGGTCTGGCTATTTATGACACCATGCAATACATCCGCCCCGATGTGTCGACCGTGGTGATCGGCCAAGCCGCATCCATGGGTTCGCTGTTGGTGGCCGCGGGTGCCGAAGGCAAACGTTACGCACTTCCCAATGCACGCATCATGATCCACCAGCCTTCGGGCGGGTTTCAGGGTCAGGCAACTGACATCGAAATTCATGCCAGGGAAATTCTGTCGCTGCGTGAACGCCTCAATCAGATCTATGTCGATCATACCGGCCAGAAGCTTGCAGACATTGAAGATGCAATGGAACGCGATCGTTTCCTCAGCCCCGAAGACGCCAAGGAATTTGGCCTCGTCGATGAAGTCGTTAACAGCCGTCCGGCTGATGAAGACGATGATGACGATTCTGGCAAGCCTTAAGGATTAACGGCGTTAACCATCACAAATATTTAGTCCACCGGAGAAATCCCCCGGTTAAGCAAATCACAACGATTTGTTTGCTATTGAGGATGGTGTGGGATTAAATCCGGCAAAATGCCGCCAAATTGCGGTCTTGGGGCTAAAAACGTCATCCAGGCACCCTATATCCAAGGGGTGAAAGTGTCGGAAAAGGTTGTCTGTCCCCGGTTTCGCGTCCTAATATGCCCCTAGGTAGTAGGGGCAGGGGCCCTGGGGACTGTTTTAAAACGGAGTTTCTATGAGCAAGTCCAGTAGCGGCGAAACCAAAAACACTCTTTACTGCTCGTTCTGCGGTAAAAGCCAGCACGAGGTCCGCAAACTTATCGCCGGGCCGACCGTATTCATCTGCGATGAATGCGTTGAGCTGTGCATGGATATCATCCGCGAAGAACATAAAAGCTCGCTGGTCAAATCCGGCGAAGGCGTTCCCACACCCGGTGAAATCAAAGGTGTTCTTGATGATTACGTGATCGGTCAGGAATTCGCCAAGCGCGTGCTTTCTGTTGCCGTGCATAACCATTACAAGCGCCTTAGCCACAGTTCCAAAACCAACGATGTGGAACTGTCCAAATCCAATATTCTGCTGATCGGCCCCACGGGCTGCGGCAAGACGCTGCTGGCGCAGACGCTGGCGCGCATTCTCGAAGTGCCGTTCACCATGGCTGACGCCACCACGTTGACCGAAGCCGGTTATGTGGGTGAAGACGTCGAAAATATCATTCTCAAACTTTTACAATCGGCTGATTACAATGTTGAGCGCGCCCAGCGCGGCATCGTTTACATTGATGAAGTTGATAAGGTTTCGCGCAAGTCCGATAACCCGTCCATTACGCGCGACGTATCGGGCGAAGGCGTGCAGCAGGCGTTACTGAAAATCATGGAAGGCACGGTTGCTTCGGTGCCACCCCAGGGCGGACGCAAGCATCCGCAGCAGGAATTTTTGCAGGTCGATACCACCAACATCCTGTTTATCTGTGGCGGCGCGTTTGCGGGCTTGGAAAAAATCATCTCAAGCCGCGGCAAGGAAACCTCGATCGGTTTCGGTGCTGATGTTAGTGCATCGGATGAACGGCGCACCGGCGACATCCTTCGCGAGATCGAGCCTGAAGATCTGCTTAAATTTGGCCTGATCCCGGAATTCGTTGGCCGCTTGCCGGTATTGGCAACGCTGGAAGATCTCGACAAAGATGCGCTGATCACAATTTTGACCGAACCGAAAAACGCACTGGTCAAGCAGTACCAACGCCTGTTCGAAATGGAAGACGTGGAACTGACCTTTACCGAAGGTGCGCTGATCGAGGTCGCGAAGAAAGCCGTTGACCGCAAAACCGGTGCACGTGGGCTTCGTTCCATCATGGAAGGCATCTTGCTCGATACCATGTTCGACCTTCCGGGGCTGGACGGCGTCGAAGAAGTGGTGATCAACCGCGAAGTGGTGGCCGAGGCTGCCAAGCCGCTGTACATCTATGCCGACCGCGCCGACGAAGGCGAGGCCAGCGCCTAAAGCTGCTCGCATATCCGCTTAATCGATTCGCTTGCCATCGGGCCTTAACAGGTCCGGCGGTTTCGCATTTGCGGGCCGCAAAGCACCTTTATCCTCAGCATATAAGCCATATTTGCGCAATATTTGCTTAGCTGCACTTGAACCCCCCCCTAAACGAGGCCATCTTCTAGGGAAGGGCGATCCCGGTGGTTCCGGGTCCGCCGGGTATATTGCGCCCTGCGGCGGCCCACTTTAAAAAATTGAAAAAGAAGAACCCAACATGACCGACCAAACACCCAGCGAACTACTCCCGGTTTTGCCGCTCCGCGATATTGTGGTTTTCCCCCACATGATCGTGCCGCTTTTTGTCGGCCGCGAAAAATCAGTGCGCGCGCTGGAAGACGTCATGCGCGAAGACAAACAGATTTTGCTGGTGGCGCAAAAGAACGCCGCCCAGGACGACCCGCAGCCTGAAGATATTTACAATGTCGGCACCATTTCGACCGTGCTTCAGTTGCTCAAACTGCCCGACGGCACGGTCAAGGTGCTGGTCGAAGGTGGCCAGCGGGCAACCATTACCAAGTACGGCGAAAACGAATCCTTTTTTCAGGCACAAGTCGAAGTCATTGATGAACCGGTCAGCGAAAGCCGCGAGATGGAAGCGTTGTCGCGTTCCGTGGTCAGCGAGTTCGAACAGTACATCAAGCTGAACAAGAAAATTCCGCCCGAAGCACTGGTTTCGATCAACCAGATCGAAGACCCGTCCAAGCTGGCCGATACCGTGGCCTCGCATCTGGCGTTGAAGATTTCTGAAAAGCAGGAATTGCTGGAAATTGAATCCGTCGCTGAACGCCTTGAGCGCGTTTTTTCCTACATGGAAGGCGAGATCGGCGTGTTGCAGGTGGAAAAGAAAATCCGCAACCGCGTCAAACGCCAGATGGAAAAAACCCAGCGCGAATATTACCTGAACGAACAGATGAAGGCGATCCAGAAGGAACTGGGCGACGGCGAAGAAGGCCGCGACGAACTTTCCGAACTGGAAGACAAAATCAAAAAGACCCGCCTGACCAAGGAAGCCAAGGAAAAATGCACCGCCGAACTGAAAAAGCTCAAGAACATGAGCCCGATGTCAGCCGAAGCAACGGTGGTGCGCAATTATCTCGACTGGATTCTTGGAATTCCGTGGAAAAAGAAAAGCGCCATCAAGAAAAACCTGAACGAAGCCGAAGATATTCTCAACGCCGATCACTACGGGCTTGAAAAGGTCAAGGAACGCATCGTCGAATATTTGGCCGTTCAGCAACGCACCAAAAAACTGAAAGGCCCGATCCTGTGCCTCGTCGGCCCGCCGGGTGTGGGCAAGACCAGCCTGGGTAAATCCATGGCGCGCGCAACGGGGCGCAAGTTTGTTCGCATGAGCTTAGGCGGCGTTCGTGACGAAAGCGAAATCCGCGGCCACCGGCGCACCTATATCGGCTCGATGCCGGGCAAGGTCGTGCAGGGTATGAAAAAAGCCAAGGTTTCCAACCCGTTGTTCCTGCTTGATGAGATTGACAAGATGGGCGCCGACTATCGCGGCGATCCCGCATCGGCGCTGCTGGAAGTGCTCGACCCGGAACAGAATTCGACCTTCAACGATCATTATCTGGAAGTCGATTATGACCTTTCAGACGTGATGTTCGTGACCACGGCCAACACCATGAACATGCCGGCGCCGCTGATGGACAGGATGGAGATCATTCGTCTTTCCGGTTACACCGAAGATGAAAAGGTCGAAATCGCCAAGCGTCACCTGATCGAAAAACAAATTGAATCCCACGGCCTCAAAGATAGCGAGTGGTCCATATCGGATTCTGCACTTCGCAACATGATCCGCTATTACACCCGCGAAGCCGGGGTGCGTAATCTGGAACGTGAACTGGCCAACCTGATCCGCAAGGCGACCAAGGAAATCGTCATGGATGCGACGGTCAAAAATATCAAGGTGACCACCCGCAACCTTGAAAAATATGCCGGCGTGAAACGCTACCTGTATGGTGAACTGGAAGAAGAAGATCTGGTTGGCGTTACCACCGGCCTGGCATGGACCGAAGTTGGCGGCGTTATCTTGCAAATCGAAGCCATCATGGTGCCGGGCAAGGGGCGCATGACCATTACCGGCAAACTTGGCGACGTGATGCAGGAAAGTATCCAGGCCGCACGTTCTTACGTGCAGTCCCAGGCCACGCAGTTCGGCATTAAACCGCCGATTTTTCATAAAAGGGACATCCACGTCCACGTTCCCGAAGGCGCCACACCCAAAGACGGGCCATCGGCCGGCGTTGGCATGGTCACATCCATCGTTTCGGTGCTGACCGGCATCCCGGTGAAGAAAAATGTCGCCATGACCGGCGAAATTACCCTTCGCGGTCGGGTTCTGCCCATTGGCGGCTTGAAGGAAAAACTTCTGGCGGCGCTGCGTTCGGGTATCACCACGGTTTTGATCCCCA
>DAOVVL010000020.1 GCA_030637205.1 Thalassospiraceae bacterium
AAGCGCCGCCGCAAGCCCAAGCGAAATCGTCGTCTTGCCCGACGATTTATGCGCTGCCGATAAAAATAGTCGTCCCATACCAGATGGCCTCAAAATAAAATTTAAGCGGTGGGAACCAGTTGTTCCTTGTTTCGCGTTTCCCACATGCTTGTTGCCTGCGTTATTGCATCGAGGGGGCTATCGGCGCGACCCATCAGTCGCAGCACGATGGCGGCGGTACCAATGACAGCATGTGCGCCGTATTCGTCATCGCCACTGCCTTGCCAAACGGCTTTCAGGCGATCGAGGTTTAGTTCCTCGTCCTTTTTATAAGCGTGTTCGGCCAACATTTCGGGCCACTTTTCATCTGATCGCTTGCCGTCTTGCAGCATCTGGATGTCGACCGGCTTGTGCGGGCGGCGTTCGGCCTCGCCGCCTTCGCCTTTAAACACCGCCATGTTTTTCTGGCCCAGCAGTTCGGCGGTGTCGCGGTGAACATCGCGGTAGTTGGGATGAAACACGGTTTGCATTTCGTTGGGCGCATCAAACGGGTTGAGCATGCGCGCGAACGTGTTGACCGGGGATCGCACGCCCAAAATGGGTTTCAGCTCGATGATCTTTTGCAGTTGCGGCAGCATATTGGCCAGCGGCAAATAGGCGAAATTGGTTGCGCGGATATGCTCTGCCGCCTCAACCACCGATGCGGCGATGGGCACGCCGAGAAATTCCAGTGCCTGGCGCGAAAATAAACGCCCGACCGTATGCGGGTCGGTGCCTTGCATACACACCGTAACGCCGTTCGCCGCCAACATCAGGGCAGATAGCAGATACCACGGCAGTTGGCGTTTTTTGCCGGAATAGGTCGCCCAGTCCACATCCACGTGGGGTGGGTTATCAACCTTGTCGATAAATTCACGCGCCGCGCGCACAAACCCGGCACCCTCGCCGGGAACCTCGGTGCGGACGCGCAGGATGCACAGGAACGCGCCCAGCTGCAGCGGTTCGACTTCGTCTTTCAGGATCATGGTCGCCGCTTCGAACATTTCTTCTTCGGTGAGCGGGCGCGACAGGTTCGGTCCGCGACCGATGATGCGGACAAACTGGGCAAACGGGTGTTCAGCGGCGATGGTCATGGTGTCGGGTGCTTTCTTGTTTTTATTTAGCCAATAGCTAAAAACAGAAGACCCGGACGACTTTGCCCGGGCCCCCCTGAGTTTTGTAGTCTAGGGCGTCAAACGCCCTAATGCATCTTATTCGCTGGCGGGCTGCTTTTCAGCTATCGGGTCGGCCAAGCTGGCGGGCAATATGGGCAGATAGCGAACCGCCAGCGCCACGATCAACAGCGCCGTGGCAATGCCGCCCAAGCCCAGCGTAATTTCCGGCAGGCTGGGGGCGTATCGGTGAACTGCGCCATCGAAGAAGCTTGAGCTGACCTCGAAGCCTGGGAACATTTCCAGCGGATAGGCCTGACCGCCGATAATGATGATGTAAACCTGAACGAAGCCACCGATAATCACCAACAAGGATGCGATGTTGATGCCTTGAGATGTGCGCCCGGTTGCCGGGTGGAACAGCAGCGCCATCGGTAACAAGCCGCCGATCAAAATCTGGCCAATCCAGAACATCAGGGTATAGGCACCGCCATCCAGCAGGATGAAACTTTCAACGCCCGCGTGCTCAGCCGCATACAGGTTGGTCAGGTGCTGAACCACGGTGAAATACAGAACCGCTGCAATGAACACGCCCAGCAGGTTTTTCAGCTTAAAGGAGATCACATCGCCCAGCGGGCGTTTGCTGCTTTTGTAGGTGACATTGACGACCAGAATGAAAATGGCCAGACCGAACGAAAACGACATGGCAATGAACAGGGGCGCCATCACGGCGGCGTCATAGCCGGGGCGCGCCGCGAGGAAGCCGAAGATCGAACCGGTACCGGTGGTCAGTGCCAGGCGCCAAACAAAGGCGGTAATGCCAAGGGTGCGCGCATACTTGTTAAAGCGGCGTTCCATCATCATCCACAGGTACACGACCACAATGGCGAAGAAACCGGTGTAAAAGTAGATGTTCCAGGCAAAGATGGATCTGAAATTCTGTTTCAGGTAGGTGAGATCAAGGCGGTCGGGACGGCCCAGATCCAATACCAGCACCATCAGGCCACCGGCCAGCAGCGCCAGCGCCAAAATGGCCGACAGGCGCGACAGCGGCTTGTAGGTGGTTTTGTTAAACACCGACGCAATCGACGCCACGTTCAGCGCACCGGAAGCGGCGACAATAAGGAACACGGCAAAAACGTGCGGGATACCCCAGACGATCTGGTTGGTCATGCCGGTCACCACGTGGCCCTGGGTTTCCATGTAAAACGCGGCCGCGACACCGGCGGCGACAAATACGCCCAGCCAGCCGATCAGCGACAGGTAATCCGAACCATTGCCGGCAATTTCCTGATAGGTGGTTTTATCTATGGCGGCCATGGTTGTTATATCCCCTGGTAGTGAACGCTAGGCTGAACGCCCAGGTCTTCACGGATGCGCCGCGTAACGTGTGCGGAAACTGCGCGTGAAATTTCGCTTTTGGGATCGTTGAGATCGCCAAACATGATGGCGTTCGAGCCCTTGGCCTGAAGTGCTTCGACGCAGGCCGGTTGCTGGCCCTTGTCAACCCGGTGCACACACATGGTGCAGCTTTCAACCGTGCCCATACCGCGCGGCATGTGCGGGCGCTGGTTATGAACGGGTTCATGCACAAACGAACGCGCCGAATAGGGGCACGCCATCATGCAATAACGACACCCGATGCAGATGTGCTTATCAACCAAAACAATGCCATCAACGCGTTGCATGGACGCACCGGTGGGGCACACGTCAACGCACGGCGGGTTTTCGCAATGCTGGCACATGACCGGGAAGGTCGCCTGCGCGCCGGTTGATTTGTTGCGAATGGCAACTTTGCGGATCCACTGCGGGTCGGTTGCGGGATTATTGCCACCACCCCAGCCTTGCTCGGTCTTGCAGGCATCAATGGCGGTATCCCAATCGGAAAGCTCAGTTCGCGTGTCGATCAGCATGCCCCAACGCTTGTTCGCGTCCGCGGCCACACCTTTGGGGCGCGCGCTAGCACCGGTGGCAACCAGCATCACACCGGGCGCAACGGCCACGGCGGCAGCTGCACCGGCGAGCAAGCGGCGACGGGCCAAGTCCACATTTTGTTCTTCAGTCGGGGAACGATCGGTCATTTGGTCGCCCCCTTATCCAGATAATTTTCCATCATGCTCATCAGCATCGCTTTATCGCTGAGCTCACCATGATCAATGGGCAGCGATGAAGATTGTTTGGGCTTGTCGTCTGCAGCCCCGGTATGACATTCAAAACAGTCGATCTTGACCGCAGCATAGGCATGACATTCACCACAAAACGGCTCGATGGTGCGAAGCTCGCCACCCGCCACGTCTGGCGACTTGGTGGCGTGACAGTCGATGCATTCATTGAGGCCGTATTTTTCACCGCGAATGCCGTCACGAAGGGTGTCGTCGCGCTGGTGTTTCAGATACAGCATGTGGTCGCGGCGCATGGTTTCAACCGGTTCAACGCACTGTTCGCCCTTGAATGCCTTGGACGGGCTGGGCATCGGCACCTTTGATCCATCCTCGGCGGCGCTGGCGGGGGCGGAGTGTGCCATCGCAAGCGTGAAGCCCACCAGGGCGATTGAAAATATGCGCGTTACCAGTCTCATTTAACGGTTCCCTTATTCACCAAGACCCATCTGGATGTAGCCGGTCGGGCATACATCGGCACAAACATGGCAACCGATGCATTTTGTGTAATCTGTGGCAACGTAACGGCCCATGGCGGCTTGATCTTTCTTGACGCGATAGACGGCGTCTTGCGGGCAATAAATGACGCAGTTGTCGCATTCAAAGCACATGCCGCAGCTCATGCAGCGTTCGCCTTCGTGAACGGCCTGTTCTTCGGTCAAGCCTTCAAGGCGGCTCTCGAAGTTGCCGACCACGTTTTCAGGATCGATGTGGGTTTCCACACGTTCGCCGCGCTCGTCAAACTGGAAGTGGCCAAGGAACAGGGCATCGTGGGAAACCACCTGATTGGCGGAACGATCTTCGTAGTTGTGAACGGCGAACTCTTCGTCATCGGTGCCACGAACCGGCAGTTTGTCGTAAGCGGACGGGTCCAGTTCGCGCTGTTGCAATTCACCCAGCAGGTTGAAGTGATGCACGTCAACCTTGGGGCGGCGTTCATCGGGATGGCCAGCCAGCATGTGGTCGATGCTTTCAGCCGCGATAGAGCCGTGGCCGATGGCGGTGGTCAGCAGATGCGGGCGGATAATATCGCCACCGGCAAAATGCTTGTCGTTGCCCTCACCCTTGACCTGATAGACCGGGTTTACGGCCATGAAGCCGTTGCCGCTGTCGAGCTTTTCAAGGCCGTCGGCAAGATCGCCCATCTGGCCAATGGCCGAAACGATCAGGTCGCCTTCGATTTCAAACTCGGTGCCTTCGACTGCGACCGGGGTCATGCCGTCCATGGTGCATTTGCACATCTTCAGGCCACAGGCGCGACCGTCAGCGTCTTTGAGAACTTCAAGCGGCATCACGCCACCTTTGATGTCCACACCTTCATGCAGGGCATCGTCGCGTTCGCGGTCCGTTGCGATCATTTCTTCAACCGGGAACAGCGAAGTCAGGACAGATTGCACCCCATCGCGTTGCAGCGCGGTACCGACATCGTGCGCGGTGTGACCCAGCAGCACTTCTTCGGTTTTGGCTTTTTGATATTCGGTGGAAATATGACCCAGACGACGCGCCACGGATGCAACATCGATTGAGGTATCACCACCGCCCACCACGATCACCTTCTTGGCGGTGTGCAGCAGGGTGCCTTCGTTAAACGCATCGAGGAAATCAACACCGGTGATGCAGTTGGCGGTGCCTTCGAAACCGGGGGTAGGAAGCGGGCGGCCTTTTTGTGCGCCCACGGCCCAGAAAATGGCGTCGAAATCTTTTTCAAGCTGATCGACCGAAATGTCCTTGCCGATGGTGACGCCGGTTTTGGCTTCAACGCCGGTATCAAGGATGCGGCCGATTTCAGCGTCCAGCATGTCGCGCGGGACGCGATAGCCGGGAATGCCATAAGCCATCATGCCGCCCAGTTTGCTGTGACGTTCAAACACGGTAACGGCGTGACCTTTAAGGCGCAGGAAATAAGCAGCCGACAATCCGCCGGGGCCACCGCCAATGACGGCAACTTTCTTGCCGGTTTCCTCTGCGGGAGCTTTGAGCTTCAGCTTGTTATCAATCGCCCAGTCGCCGACATACTGTTCCAGCGCGTTGATGCCGACATAATCGTCAACTTCGTTGCGGTTACAGCCGTCTTCGCAAGGGGCGGGGCAAACGCGGCCCATGGTGGCGGGGAACGGGTTGGCTTCGGCCATGCGATTGAACGCATATTCCTGCCACACCTGACCCTCGACCGGGGATTTATCCTGACCGCGGGCAATGGCGAGCCAGCCGCGAATATCGTGACCGGAAGGACAGCTGCCCTGACACGGCGGGGTGCGATGCACATAGGTCGGACATTTGTGCGACCAGCTTGCATTGAAGATCGCGTCCTGAAAATCGTCCCATTTGTCGTCACCTTCTTCGTAACGACGCCAAGATAGAGCTTTTTCCGCTGTCATTTTTTTATTCCTTGGTTCCAAGCTGGATCGCCTCGGACACCAACTGGTGAACGCTGACGACCATGTCCATGTCAAAGCCGTAATACGGCATGACTTTTGAGAACTGGCTTTTGCAAATGGCGCAGATGGCGGCCATGTGCGTGACGCCGTGGTTATCGACCACGTCTTTCAGGGCTTCCATACGCGGAAGCGCACCCTTGACGCGCAGTTCAATCAAATCGTCGGTCAACAGACCACCACCACCACCACAGCAAAATGTCTTTTCGCAGATGGTTTGCGGGTCCATGTCGACGAACTTGTTGACCGATGCCTTGATCACTTCACGCGGGATGGTGAACTGGCCGCCTTCCACATCGCCCATGCGCGTGGCACGCGCCACGTTGCAGCTATCGTGGAAGGTGAGAACCTTGTCATCGTTGGCGCTGGCATCAAGTGTGATGCCGCCGGTCTTGATGAGTTCGTTGGTGACTTCAAGAATATGCTGGGGGCGCGGGTATTTGGGGTCGAGGAAATCCCACGGTCCGGCCAGCGTATTTAAAAATGCGTAAGCGACGCGCCATGCGTGGCCACATTCGCCAAATATGATGCGCTTCACACCCAGATCAAGGGCTGCCTTGCGGATGCGGTTTGCGATCTTGTGCATTTGTTCGTACGAACCGATGAACATGGCAAAGTTGGCGGCTTCGGATGCGTAGGACGATACGGTCCAGTTAATGCCGGCCTGATGGAACACCTTGCCATAGCCGATCAGGCCATCCACATGGGGTTCGGCAAAGAAGTCAGCCGAAGGCGTGATCAGCAGAACGTCTGCGCCTTCCTGATCGACCGGGAATTTAACCTGAACGCCGGTTTCTTCTTCGACGTCTTCTTCCAGACCTTCCATGGTGTTGACCAGGGCCGGCTGGGGGAGGCCAAGGTTATTGCCGATGACGTGAACCTTGGCGATGATTTCGTTGGAATATTTTGTCCCCACACCGATGTGATCCATGATATCGCGCGCGGCCATTGAAATTTCGGCGGTATCAATGCCGTAGGGGCAAAACACTGCACAACGGCGGCACTGTGAACACTGGTGAAAATACTTGTACCAGTCGTCGAGCATTTCCTTGTTCATTTCCTTGGCGCCGACCAGCTTGGGGAACAGCTTGCCTGCGGTGGTGAAATGACGGCGATAGACGGAACGCAGCAGGTCCTGGCGCGCAACGGGCATGTTTTTTGGATCGCCCGTGCCGATGAAATAATGGCATTTGTCGGTGCATGCGCCGCATTTAACGCAGCTATCGAGATAGACCCTAAGCGCCTTGTTTTTTTCCAGCAGATCGCCCAGCTTGGCGACGGCTTTTTCTTCCCAGTTTTCAACCAGCTCACCGGGGAAACCCAGCGGTTCGTTATGCTCAGGCTTGGCCACATACGGCTGCGAATGGTCCATCACGCCTTCTTTAATAGGCGGATTGTCCCTTAGTTCGCGAAATGCCGGGGTCTCGAATTGTTGGTCGGCCAATTGCAGCTCCTGTTTAAAAGGTCATTTGCCTTTTGTGTGCTTTAAGCTTCGCGCTCGTTATCCATAGGTGCCGCCCACGCTGCCAAATGGCGTTTTTCGCGGGCGTTATCGACCTGGGTGCGCGACGGGCTGAAAAACACACCCGGTACATGCAGCAGTTTACTGAACGGAAATACGATCATCAGGATCGCCACCGCCGCCAGATGGATCAGCAGCGGAACTTCAGCGGGCAGGGCCTGAATATCAAAGCGCAGCAGGCCAAGGAAAAACGCCTTCACCTGAATGATGTCGGTGCGAACCAAAAAGCGCAGCGACAAGCCGCTTGCGCCGATCAGCACCAGAAGCGCCAGCATCAGGTGGTCAGACGGGCTGGTGATATAGCGCACGCGTTCAACCAGAAAGCGCCGTGCCCAAAGGCCCAAAAGCCCAGCGACCATCGCCATGCCGCCGTAAATGCCGAACGGCTGCACAAACACAACCCAGCCCCACACCGGTTCGATGAAATAGCGAAGGTGGCGGGCCAGCGCCAGCAACAGGCCGGCGTGAAACAAAATGGCCAAAATCCAGATCCAGCGGTTGGACTTGAACAGGCTTTCAAAAAACGCAACTTCGCGGGCCATGCGAAACACAACGCCGGTTTTAGTCAGCGGCGCGGGCATCACCGGAATTTTCAACGGCGAAGGCGTCATTGCGTAAGACTTGATTTTAACGGCCAACCCCAACCCCATCGTCGCAAAGGCAACGTAAAAGAGTGCGGCGTATATGATGCTCAGTGTTGACATACTTTACTGATCCTCAAGCCTGGTTGGTCAAAAAATTTGAAACGAATGAATTTAGAAAAATAACGAAAGATATAAAGAAGGGCGGGGCAGCAATCTGTCCCGCCCTTCGATACATAAGACTTAGACGCAGCCAGTAGGTTTCGGCAGGCCGGCAACCTTACAAGCCTGTTTGGCAGGACCGTACGGGAACAGCTCGTAGAGGTATTTGTTGCTGCCCTTTTCGGGACCAAACTGTTTCTTGATGGCTTTGACCAGCACGCGAACGGCCGGAGCGATCTGGTATTCGTTGTAGTATTCGCGAAGGAAGTTGACGACAGCCCAATGCTCGTCGGTCATGTCGAGGCCTTCAGCATCAGCAATGATCTGTGCCAGGTCCATGTTCCACTGACTAACGTCGGTGATGTAACCTTCTTCGTCATGTTCGATGTCGTTGCCGTTCACGTTATAAGCAGCCATGATGTAGTCTCCTTTGTTTTATCCAACGCCCCTGGGTTAGAGGCGGTTAATTGATAGGCCTTAGAGCCAGGGGGTTACGCCGTCGTTATCTGCAACCAGATCGACGAAACCTTCGTAATCAACGACCTTAATGCCGTCGATCAACTGGTCTTCGGCCAGGCCGCGGGCACTCATGTCCGGACCCAATACGTAAACCGAGTTGCCTTTAGCAGCACTCGCCATTTTGTCGGTGGCGGTGGTGCCTGTTACTGCGGCATATACACCATCTTCCATGAGAAGGATGGCGCTGCCTTTTTTGGCCAGACGCAGGCAGCTATCAAGGCTGTTGCGTTCAAAGGGCGATTTGTTAACGGTATGAAGCATGTTTCAGTTTCCCTTTAGCCACCAATTACGGCGTCGGAAGTTTCCAGCACTTCTGCCAGTTCCGCGCTTGAAAGCACTTCAACGTCGATCTTGAAATCATCAGCGGTCAGCCCACGGGCTTCCATTGATTCTTTCTCGACGATGATGCGCCAGTTCATATCCATATCTTCGTCCTCATCAGCATCTTCTTTTTCCATTTCGATGATGCCGTAAGTGGGGAGGAAGTTTTTCATTTCGAGTGCAGCGGTATCCTGACCTTTTTTGATCTGGTAAACGCCGTCATCGACAAAAACGATATTTGCGTGCTGTTCAAACGCAGCCGTAATCAAAACACTTTCCAGAACTTCAAGCGCATAGATGGTGCCATAGGGCGCCTTGCGGTTGAGAAAGGTGATGACCTTTTTTACGCCTTCGATTTCAAATACTACTTCAGTCATTTGTCTCTCTCCCTCAATCGCCGAACATCACAAGACGCTCAGATCCCATCGCGGCTTCGGTCAGTTGACCCAGGCCGGAGATACGGAAACCTTCCATCAAGTTGTCTTCTACAATGCCGCGACGCAAACCGGCGGCAATGCAGACCACCAGATCGACACCTTTTTCAGCGGCGAGATCGCTCCACCGCTTGACCACGTTGCGGTCATCAGCTTGCGGGGCGGAGAGCTTGTTGGCGTTGTAAACACCGTCGTAATAGAAAAATACGCGCGGGACTTCGTGGCCTTTGGCAAGTGCGGCTACCACAAACTGGTAGGCCGAATCAGATGCCTGATGCGTAAACGGTCCCTCGTTAATAAGAATTCCAAATTTCATAAACTAAATCCTGAATTTCTGATCTGAATTGTAAGCTCGCCTTCCTGTGGGGGCGGGCGAAGCCACCCCCGACAGGAAAACAAGAAACGTGTGTTTAAAGATGAACGTGCGAAGAAGCGTTCAGCGCATTGCGTCCACCGCGCCAATCTTCGATGTGGAACTTGGTAAACGGAAGACCGGTAACTTCAAAGAAGCGCGGCCAACCAATGCGGTCGATCCATTCGTTCATGCGTTCCCAGGGCCGTCCGCCTTCTTTGTAGGCGTAGAGGATTTTAAGGACCACTTCGGTCGCCTCAGGCCAACGCGGCGCGCTGTTGGGAATGCCGGCAACCACCAGTTTGTGGAAGCTGGGCTTGGAACGGGTAGAGGAGTGTTTGCCACCCACCCAGATCGCGAGCTTGGAATGTTCCGGATCGTTGATCTGCATCGGTGGGCACGGCGGGAAGCACGCGCCACAGCAAATGCATTTCTTTTCGTCCACTTCAAGGGTCGGCTTGCCATTGACCAGTGCCGGGCGGATCGCTGCAACGGGGCAACGGGCCACAACGGCCGGACGTTCGCACATGTTGGCAACCAGATCATGGTTGATGATCGGCGGCTTGGTGTGCTGGATGTTGATGGCAATGTCGCCCTGGCCGCCACAGTTGATCTGGCAGCACGAGGTGGTGATCTTGACGCGGTTGGGCATTTCTTCGTGTTTGAACTCGTGATACATCGCATCCATCAACGATTTCACAACGCCCGAAGCATCGGTGCCGGGAATGTCGCAATGCAACCACCCCTGGGTGTGCGAGATCATGGAAACCGAGTTGCCGGTACCGCCTACGGGAAAGCCTTCGCCTTCCAGTTTGTCGATCAGCGGCTGAACCTTGGCTTCGTCAGATACGGTGTATTCGATGTTCGAACGCGTGGTAAAACGCACATGGCCGTCGGCAAACTCGTCGGCGATGTCACACAGATTGCGGATGGTGTAAACGTCCATCTGGCGCTGGGTGCCGGCCTTGATGGTCCAGACTTCGTCGCCTGATTTGGCAACGTGGTGCAGAACGCCTACCTGGGGGCGATCATGCCAATCCCAGGCGCCATAGTTCTTGATCATCGCCGGATGCATGTACGGCATTGGATCGGGAACGCCACATTCATCTGGCATCCGCGGAGCTTCTTGAGCTTCACTCATTTTTTGTTCTCCAAACTACTCAAATCTCAATTGAACCTGCAAAAACGAACTGCGGTTTATTCAGCCGCTGCCGTTCCTTTGCGTTCGTTCCACTTGGCGACTTCCTCGTCCCAGTCATCCATACGGACATACGAGCTGGTGCGCGGGTGTGCGACCATGTTCGGGTCCACATCAACACCGACACCTTCAAGGAAGTTGACCAGACCGATGCGTTCGATCATTTCGCCGGTGCGTTCGTGTTCGAGCGCATTATCAGCAAAAAATTCAAGAACGTTTTCGGAAAGCTCGACCAACCATTCGTAATCTTCTTCCGTGTCCATTTTGTGGAACGGAACCATGACGGTACCCATCAGATCGCCGATCTTCAGGGTACGCTTGCCACCGATCAGGATGGTTACGCCTTTTTCATCGCCAACGCTCATTGCCTTGGTGCAGACGTTGATGCAATGCATGCACTTCACGCAGCTTTGGTTGTCAATTTCCAGGGTGTCATCGTCGTTAAGTGACAGTGCGCGGGTCGGGCACATGTTCACGACCTGGTCGTTGAAGCCCTTGCGGCCCAGCTCAGCAACTTTCACTTTGATTTCTTCCTGGTCGACCTTGATGTCGTCTTTCCAGGTGCCGAGTACGGCGAAATCAGAGCGGTGCGATGCGTTAACGCAATCGTTCGCACAGCCAGAGAACTTAGCCTTGAACTTGTAAGGCAGGGATGGGCGGTGCATGTCATCAAGCATGTTGTTGATGACCATGCGCATGGCCTTGGCTTCATCGTAGCAAGACTGTTCGCAACGCGCCGCGCCAACGCAGCTCATGGATGTACGAACGCCGGCACCGGCACCACCAAGATCAAAGCCCATTTCGTTAAACGCATCAAACGCAGGCTGAACATTGGCAGAGGAAATGCCCTGCATCATGATGTCGCCGCTCTGGCCGTGAAGTGCGATCAGGCCGGAACCATATTCTTCCCAAACGTCGCAAAGTTCACGCAACACTTTGGTGTTGTAGTGCATGCCGGCGGGCGGCATAACGCGCATGGTATGAAATTCAGAGCTTTCGGGGAATTTGTCTGCCACTTCGGAAAAGCGCGGGATGATACCGGCGCCGTAACCGCGGACGCCAACGGTGCCACCTTTCCAGAAACCCTTGCGGGTCTCATAGGAATGCTCGAGCTGGCCGAGCAGGCTTTTCATAATCGGGGAATAAGATTTTCCTTCGTCATCTGCCAGTTTTTTCAAACCGGTAACGAAGCTGGGCCAAGGACCGCTTTCAAGCTGGTCCAGGAGGGGAGTTTCAAGTTTTTTTGTAGCCATTATTTCCTCCGCAGAGATTTTTGATCAATCACAGTTAAAATAGGACCAGAGCGCACTTAAACGTATGCCACTTAAAGCAACTGATGACCTGTGGGGGTTGCCCCACGGCCAAGGCCAATGTTCAGGCCCAATTAGTTGCACCCCGAATACGATTGCATGCCCGGTCGTGCTTGTTCTTTGAAGATCGCTCCTATGGTGAGGACCGAAGCCCCCGTTACAGCCAACGCCTGTTTACTTTATTATATCTACCCAAAGCCGAAGCCTTGTGCGGCGTGCGAGTTAATCCCGCTTGACCGCGTGGTAGACCTTACTTTCGGCTTCCTTTATATTATGTCAATCTAATATGTCCAAGAAGAAAATGCTTATATAATCAATTTTGAGACCATTCCTTTCGTTTCAGGCACTTGCGCCGATACATTTGGTATATAGGAGCAGGCGTATGGGACCTAAAGTGATAAATCCCGCCCTTTTAAGGGGGAGGGAATCGAGAATTCAGTAATCTTGTGGAAAAGTTTGTGCCCAATATGACCCAAAAACCGGACTTTTTGAGCGAAGTGGCCCTGATGGATGATCCGATGGGCGCAAACGGGCCATTTTCGCTTGAAGATGATGCCGCCTATCAGGCCTGGCGGGAGCTGAAACTCGTTGATTTTCCTGAAGTTTCCGCGCTGGTGGTCAATATTGAGGACCCCGCCAAGCCCACGCCTGATGAAATCCTTGCGCTCAACCGCTGTATCCGGCGCACCGGAATGGCCGTTTTCAAGGGCCCGGTGGCGCCAGATGAGGCCACCGCGCGCGATCTGGTGGCCGGGCTGGGCCTCAAATTTGGCCTCAGCCATCTGGACCTAAATCCTTACGCCGATGA
>DAOVVL010000038.1 GCA_030637205.1 Thalassospiraceae bacterium
AACGCCGGTGCGCGACGCCGCATCCATTTCGATCACGTCCACATGACGATCAGATGCTATGGCCACGCAATTTTCACAAACGCCACAGGGTTCGGCCGTGGGGCCGCCCTTGCCGTCTTCACCGATGCAATTTAACGCGCGCGCGATAATGCGCGCCGTGGTGGTTTTGCCGACACCGCGCACGCCGGTCAACATGAACGCATGAGCAAGCCTGCCCGAACGAATGGCGTTGGTCAGGGTCTGGACCAGTGCTTGCTGGCCGATCAGTTCGGAAAAATCGCTGGGGCGGTATTTGCGCGCCAGCACCCGGTACGGGTTCTGGGCTTCATCTGTGGTGGCGTCTTCGGACATTTTTTTATAACCCGGCGCTTGGCGCCCCCCGCAGAGATAAACTTAAACTTAGGTGGAAGACCGGCCAGCGACCCGGACAAAACTCGTTACGGCTGCTTCCTTCCGGACCTGACCGGGTTGGCGAGGCTGCCGTCCACGACCGATCTTCCGGGGCGGAGTATAACAGCCGCCTGCGCAGAGGCAAAGGCTCGCCAATGCGTTGATCCTGTGGGTAAATCAAAAAAGCGATCAGTTTTCCAGCATCGCTTCACGCGGCGGGTCCACATAGAAAATACCGTCCGACACCTGGCCGGGAATAATGGGAAGGGCGGTGTTGTGAACAACAAAGCGGCCTTCATGCGCGGCAACAAAATTCAAACGCACGGTTTGCAGCGCCTTGATGCGAATGCCGTTGATACAGCCATTGGCCGGCTGACCTTCACCGATCTGGATCGATTGCAGGGCCACGCCCCTTTTAAGGAAGTCCGGCGCCCAGATGTTGTTGGCTTCGTTGTCGAAGTTTTTGACCACAAGCACATAGGCCTTGCCGCGCGTAAAGTGGTAGACCATCGGGCTAAATTCGCTCTCCAGTGCCTGGATATTCAGAACCAGAGCGTCGTCCCAGTTGATGTCTTCGACCAGTTCAGCGCGTTCGGGCAGGCAGCCCAGAACAAAGGGCGTCTGTTTGCCGGTGGTAGAAATCCCACACCCCGCGAGGGCAAGCATCGCAGCCACCGTAAAAACAAGCCGATTTCTGGATTTTGAGCCTGAACCCAAAGCAAACCTCATTTTTTCAGACCTCAAGGCCCAACAGAATCGCTAGCCCTCAATCTACCAGCCACCGCGAGGCCGCCCAAGGGCAAATCCCCCCAACAACTGTGAGGACACACGGAACCACCCTATCGCGCCCAGCCTAAAATTAAGTAAAAACGAAAATCAAGGCTACGCCCGACAAAAATCAGGGAAACCGGGCGATTCGCCGGGCTACAGGCCAAGGGCTTATTGATGATCGGCACGCTTGGGAGACGCCGGGAAGGTGCCCAGAATATTCACCTCATGGGTAAAAAAGTGAAGTTCCTCAAATGCCCGTTTCAGGCCTGCATCGTCGGGGTGGCCCTCAACTTCAGCGTAAAACTGGGCCGCCTGAAAACTTCCGCCCACCAGATAGCTTTCCAGCTTGGTCATATTCACGCCGTTCGATGCAAATCCGCCCAGCGCCTTGTACAGGGCCGCCGGAATGTTTTTGACGCGAAAAATAAAACTGGTCATCAGGTCGCTCGAACCGGGCGCAGGCGTTTGCGGCTGAGCCGCCATGATTAAAAAGCGCGTGGTGTTGTGTTCGGCGTCTTCGATATTGGCGCGCAGCGTTTTGAGGCCGTAAATTTCACCCGCCAGCTTGGAGGCAATAGCACCCTGGGTTGGATCACCAAGGTCCGCTATCATCTGCGCGGCGCCTGCGGTATCGGCATGAACCACCGGCTTAACACCCAGTTCTGCAATCATGCCCCGGCACTGGTTCAGGGCATGGACGTGGCTGTGAACGTGGGTAAGGCCTGCTTCAGTTGCGCCATCCACGGCCAGCAAGTGATGATCGATGCGCTGAAAGTGTTCGCCGACTATATAAAGACCGGCATCAGGCAACAGGTGATGAATATCGGCGACGCGCCCGGCCACCGAATTTTCAATGGGGATCATGGCCAAACGGGCACGGCCTTCAGACACGGCAGAAAACGCATCGGCAAAGCTGTAACACGCCAGCGTTTTCATATCTGGGAACATGGCGCGGCACGCCAGATCGGAATTGGCCCCCAGCACGCCCTGAAATACGATGGTGTTTTCGCTCATCCGTTCATCTTCCATAAAACGTATCCTGCACGTCAGCCGCTGAATTGTTTGCGCGCACGTTCAAGATCGGCCGGAGTATCAACCCCGAACGGAACCGTGTCAACGCGCGCCGCCGCCATGATCATGCCGTTTTCAAGGGCGCGCATCTGCTCGAGCCGTTCGCGCTTTTCCAACACACCGGCTTCAAGGCCGACAAAACGTTTCAGGGCTTCGGGGCGAAATGCATAAATACCGATGTGATGATACAGCGGCCCATCGCCATAGGGCACGCGGGCGCGCGAAAAATAAAGTGCCCGGCCAATATTTTCGCCCGCGTCCATAGCGAGCGCCGCCTTGACCACATGGGGATCGTCTTTTTCGGCCTCGATCTCGATCTCGGCAACCAGGGTCGCGATATCGACCTTTGCATCGCTCAGGGGCAATGTGGCGGCGCGAATAATAGCCGGATCGATCAGCGGCAGATCGCCTTGCAGGTTAATGATGCAGTCGTGCCTGGCATCGGGATCGACCACCTGCAATGCAGCAAAGACGCGGTCCGAACCCGACGGCAGATCGGGCGGCGTTGACACCGCATGGCCGCCGTGAGCCTCGACCGCGGCTTTGATCTCAGGATCGCCCGCAGCGACCACCACCGGACCCATATCGGCTTCGAGCGCGCGCTCCAGTACGCGCACGATCATCGGCTTGCCGCCAATGTCGGCCAGCGGCTTGCCCGGCAGGCGGGTTGAGGCCAGGCGCGCCGGAATGACGATTATCGGATTTTGCACCTCAGCCATGATTTTTAAGTTTCCCCCCAAACGTTGCGGCCCGCCCCAGCCGGGGCCGGGGCCACGATAGCACTCAGCAACGCGCTGTCCAAGGATTGCTCCATCGCCGAAAGCCCCCCAATCGCTTGAGTACAGTTGCCGAAACGATCAATTGCCGCTAAATTTTGAACTCATATATTGAACTCAGGCCCAGCGGCACTTCTTCGCCCGTCAAACCCGATGCATAGGTGATCTATGGATACAGCACGAAAAATATTTGCGTCTCTGATATTTTCGGTAGCGGTAATTGCGTTTATCAACTTTATCGGCAACGTTTTAGTCGGCGGTGGCGAAATGGCCAAAAACCAGATGGTAGAAGAAACTCAGGAAGCGGCCCCCGCGCCCGTTGCCACAGTTGATGCCACGGCAGATACCGCCACCAAGCCCGCACCCGCAATCACCGTCGCACAGGCCCTCACCGTGGATGAAGAAAGCGCAAAAATGGGCTCAGGAATTTTTCGCAAAAAATGCCTCGGCTGCCACCCCATCTTGCAAGATGGCGGCAACCGCACCGGGCCAAACCTGTTTGGCATATTGGGTCGGGACAAAGCCATACTTGATGGCTATCGCTATTCAGGCGCTTTGAAGCGGGTTGGCGGCACATGGACCGAAGAAAACCTGAATTCATTCATTGCCGGGCCGCGCGCCATGGTGCCCGATACTAAAATGACCTTTGCCGGGCTCAAAAAAAATGACCAGCGCGTTGACGTCATCGCCTATCTACGGACCTTGAGCAATTAACAACACCCAAACCCAAAAAGGTTGTCACCAGATATGAGCGCGAACGACGATTTCATTGAATTCGCTGGCCGCGCCGCCGATAGGGTACGCCCCATCGTCATGGAGCATTTCCGCACCGCCGTCACCATTGAGGCCAAAGCCGACGCATCACCCGTGACCGTGGCCGACCGCGAGGCTGAACGCTGCATTCGCGACATGATCGAGGCCGAATTTCCCGACCACGGCATCATCGGTGAAGAGTTCGGCGCACAAGATGAAGACGCCGAATATGTGTGGGTGCTGGACCCTATTGATGGCACCGCAGGATATGTCACCGGCAAGCCGCTTTTTGGAACGCTGATTGCGCTGAGCCAAAACAAAAAACCCATCGTGGGTATCATCGATGTCCCGGCCATGGCTGAACGCTGGGTCGGCGCAACCGGACGTGCCACCACGTTAAACTCAAACGAAGTCACCACACGCGATTGCGCAAAGCTTTCGGACGCGTGGTTATATGCAACCGATAGCGCCATGTTCAAAGGTGGCGACGCGGACGCATTTGCCAGGCTTTCCAGCAAAACCCGGCGCACGGTTTATGGCGCAGATTGTTATGCCTACGGGCTTTTGGCGTCGGGCCATGTGGATCTGGTATGCGAGGCATCCATGGGCGTTTACGATTTCATGGCGCTGGCACCTGTTGTGATCGGCGCCGGCGGCACGTTTAGCGACTGGCAGGGGGGTGATGTGGACTTAAACACCGATGGCCGGGTACTGGCAGCGGGCAGCGCCGCCATGCACAAGTCAGCGAAAGACATCCTCAACACATAAAAGTTGATAACAGGAAATCGCATGAAACACGGTCATAGCAAACTTCTTCCAAGCTTATTTCTGGCAAGCATTTTAGTGGCGGTGATGACACTGCCGGCTGGCACGGCGATGGCTGCGGAAAAATCACCCAACCAATCACAGGGCATGGCCATGCACGGCCAGCCAAAATACAAGGACGGATTTGCCCATTTTGATTACGTGAATAAAGACGCGCCCAAGGGCGGCACCATTCGCTATAGCGGCACCGGGGGCTTTGACAGCCTCAACGGATTTATCATCAAGGGCGAGCCTGCCGACGGGCTGGGCAGCATTTACGACACCTTGATGAAATCCAGCCTGGATGAAGCGTTTACGCGCTACGGCCTGCTGGCCCACGCCATGGAAATGCCCGATGACCGCAGCTGGATTACGTTTTACATGCGCAAGAACGCGCGCTGGCACGATGGTCAGCCGATCACCGCCGAAGACGTGGTGTGGTCGTTTGAAACCCTTACAACCAAGGGCCCCCCGTTTTACCGGTTTTATTATGGCGACGTGGAAAAGGTTGAGGCGCTCGATACCCATACCGTTAAATTCAGCTTCAAGCCGGTGGGCAATCGCGAACTGCCGCTAACGGTCAGCGAGCTGCCGATCCTGCCCAAACATTACTGGAAAGACCGCGAGTTTGAAAAAACCACGCTGGAACCGCCGCTGGGCAGCGGGCCGTATAAAATCGGCAAGTTCGAACCGGGGCGTTATATCGAATACGACCGCGTTGCTGATTACTGGGGCAACGACGTGAACGTCAACATTGGGCAAAACAATTTTGACCACATGCGTTACGAATATTTCCGCGATGGCAACATCGCTGTTGAAGCCTTTAAGGGTGGCGCATTTGATTTTCGCGCGGAAAATATTTCAAAAGTCTGGGCCACCGGATACGACATCCCGGCGGTCCGCGACGGCCTGATCGTCAAAGAAAAAATCAAGCACCAGAACACCGCGCCCATTCAGGGGTTTGTGTTCAATTCCCGGCGCGAAATGTTCAAGGACAAGCGCGTAAGACAAGCCTTGGCCTATGGTTTCGATTTTGAATGGTCAAACCGCAATCTGTTTTACAGCCAGTACACCCGCACCCGCAGTTATTTTGGAAATTCCGAACTGGAAGCCAAGGGCCTGCCGAGCGGTGCTGAGCTGGAAATTCTGGAAAAATACCGCAGTCGTATCCCTGATGAAGTGTTCACCACTGAATACTTCCCGCCTGCAACGAAAGGCGATGGGCGCATCCGGTCCAATTTGCGTGAAGCCGATACGTTGTTGAAAGAAGCCGGCTGGGTGATCAAGGACGGCAAGCGGGTGCACAGTGAAACGGGCATGGAAATGGCGTTTGAGCTGATGTTGGTCAGCCCTTCTTTTGAGCGCATCGCACTTCCGTTTTCAAAAAATCTTGAACGCCTTGGCGTCACCATGCGGGTCCGCACGGTCGATAGCGCCCAGTACATCAAACGCATGGAAACCCATGATTTTGCAATGGTGTCGCTGATCTGGGGCCAGTCGTTATCACCGGGCAACGAACAGAGAAACTTTTGGGGATCAAACGCGGCCACCCAGGACGGTTCGCGCAACCATATGGGCATCAGCGACCCGGTAATCGACGAGCTGATCGAAAGTCTGGTACAGGCACCGGACCGCGAAAGTCTGGTGAGCCGCACCCGCGCGCTGGACCGGGTATTGCAGTGGGGCCATTATCTGGTGCCGCACTGGTACGCGGATTTCGACCGGGTGCTTTACTGGAACAAGTTTTCGCGGCCCAAGGCAGAGCTCCCCTACGGGTTTTCAACCGGCACCTGGTGGTTTGATGAAGCCAAAGCCAAAGCCACCGAAGCGGGGAAATCCCAGCTTAAAGCGAACTAGTCAGGCCCAGAGCGATGTCATCGTATATCTTTCGCCGTTTGTTGCTGATCATCCCGACACTGTTGGGCATCATGGTCATCAACTTTGTCATCGTTCAGGCCGCTCCCGGCGGACCGGTTGAACAGATGATCGCCCAGATCAAGGGTCTGGATGTGGACGCAGCGGCGCGCGTTTCCGGTCAGGCCGTCGAAACGCTGGGCGCAGATTCCAGCCGCGCCAAACAAGGCCTGGATCCCGAATTCATCAAGGAAATAGAACGCATGTACGGGTTCGACAAACCCATGGGCGAGCGTTTCGTGATGATGATGAAAAATTACATGGTGTTTGATTTCGGCGAGAGCTATTTCCGCGATCAAGACGTGGTCGATCTGGTGTTTGAAAAAATGCCGGTATCCATATCGCTGGGGCTGTGGACCACGTTTCTGGTTTATTTCATTTCGATTCCGCTGGGTATCGCCAAGGCGGTACGCGACGGCACCCGCTTTGACGTCGCCACCAGTACGGTGGTGATTATCGGCAACGCCATTCCCAGCTTCCTGTTTGCGATTTTGTTGGTCGTGCTTTTTGCCGGCGGGCGCTACTGGGACATCTTCCCGTTGCGCGGGCTGGTATCGGAAAACTTTTCCGAACTGTCGACGCTGGAACAAATTCGCGATTATTTCTGGCACTTGGCGCTGCCCATTGGGTCCATGGTGATCGGCGGTTTTGCGGGGTTGGCGATGCTAACCAAAAATTCGTATATGGAAGAGATCAACAAGCAATACGTCATCACCGCGCGCGCCAAGGGCCTGACCGAACACCGCGTGCTATACGGCCATGTGTTCAGGAACGCCATGTTGATCGTGGTCGCGGGCTTCCCCAGTGCGTTTGTCGGTATCCTGTTTACCGGATCGCTGCTGACCGAAATTATATTTTCGCTGGACGGTCTGGGTCTGCTGGGTTTTGAAGCTGCCATCAAGCGCGACTATCCGGTCATGTTCGGCACGCTGTTTTTCTTCAGCCTGCTGGGGCTGATCCTGAACCTGATCGGGGATTTGATGTATCACGTCATCGATCCGCGCATCAATTTTGAAAAGCTGGAGCGTTAATCGATGGAACGCTCGCGCATATTCGGGATCGAGGTTTCTCCGATCAATTTAAGGCGGCTCAGTAACTTCCGTGCCAATCGCCGGGGGTATTGGTCGCTGTGGATTTTCTTGATCATTTTTGTGGCGTCGTTATTTGCCGAACTGATCGCCAATGACCGCCCGGCACTGGTGATGTATGACGGCGAATATTATTTGCCCATCATCATGGATTACCCTGAAACCACCTTTGGCGGGTTTTTGGAAACCGCCACCGAATACACCGACCCCGAAGTCGAGGAAATGATTTTGGAAAAAGGCTGGATGGTGTGGCCGCCGATCCGCTTTTCGTACGATACCGTCAACTATAGGCTATCTGAACCCGCCCCCAGCCCGCCGAGCGTAGACAACATCCTGGGCACCGACGATCAGGGCCGCGATGTGGCGGCGCGTTTGATTTATGGCTTTCGCATCTCGGTGCTGTTTGGCTTAACGCTGACCATCATCAGTTCCGCCATCGGCGTTGCGGCGGGTGCGGTGCAGGGATACTTCGGCGGCCTGACCGATTTATTGTTCCAGCGATTTATCGAAATATGGTCGGGGCTGCCGACGCTTTATTTGTTGATTATTCTGGCGTCCATCGTGGAGCCCAACTTCTGGTGGCTGCTGGGCATCATGTTGATGTTTTCATGGATGGGGCTGGTCGGCGTGGTGCGGGCCGAGTTTTTGAAAACGCGCAATTTCGATTATGTGCTGGCGGCGCGCGCGTTAGGCGTTTCAAGCAAGACCATCATGTGGCGCCACATCCTGCCCAACGCCATGGTCGCAACCATCACGTTTTTGCCGTTCATTACGTCGGGTTCCATCACCACGCTGACGGCGCTGGATTTCTTAGGCTTCGGCCTTCCACCCGGATCGGCTTCGCTGGGTGAATTGCTCAACCAGGGCAAGGCCAACCTGCACGCGCCGTGGCTGGGCCTTTCAGGCTTTATTGTGCTGGGCACCATGTTGAGCTTGCTGATATTTATCGGCGAAGCGGTGCGCGACGCGTTTGATCCCAGAAAGGTGTTCAAATGAGCAAGCTTCTGGAAATTGAAAATCTGGCCGTGACGTTTGGGCGCGGGGAAGATGCGGTTGAGGCGCTCAGGGGCGTTTCGCTTTCCATTGAAAAGGGCGAAACCGTGGCGCTGGTCGGCGAAAGCGGGTCCGGCAAGTCAGTTTGTGCTTTATCGATCCTGCAACTGTTGCCCTATCCGCTGGCACATCATCCATCGGGTTCGATCCGCCTTCAGGGCGAAGAGCTGGTGGGCGCTAATCAAAAACAAATGCAGGCTCTGCGCGGCGGGCGGATCGCCATGATTTTTCAGGAGCCGCTGACCAGCCTCAACCCGTTGCATTCCATCGGCGACCAGATCGCCGAGGCCATCACCACGCACCAGCTGATCTCGAAACAAAAAGTATTGGAGCGCGTTTGCGAGCTGATGGAACTGGTCGGCATGCAAGATCAAATCTCGCGCCTTTCTGCCCTGCCCCATGAATTTTCCGGCGGCCAGCGCCAGCGCATCATGATCGCCATGGCGCTGGCCAACGATCCCGACCTGCTGATCGCTGATGAGCCGACCACGGCGGTGGATGTCACCATTCAGGCGCAAATTCTCGAACTGTTGGCGGATCTGCAAAAACGCCTCGGCATGGGCATTTTATTTATCACCCACGATCTTGGCATTGTGCGCCACATGGCAGACCGCGCGTGCGTTATGCAGGCGGGCAAAATCGTCGAAGCCCGGACGGTGGATGAACTTTTTGCAAATCCCGAACACCCATACACACAATCCTTGCTGGCTTCTGAGCCAAAGGGCCACCCGACCGCGGCGGATGCAGCTGCGCCCGTGCTGGCCAGCCTTGATGATTTAAAAGTCTGGTTCCCGATCAAGCGCGGCATGCTGCGGCGCACCGTTGACTATGTGAAAGCGGTCGACGGGGTGGAGCTGAGCCTGAAACGTGGCCACACGTTAGGCATTGTGGGCGAAAGCGGGTCCGGCAAATCAACACTGGCGCGCGCATTGTTGCGGCTGGAAAAAAGCGAAGGCGCGATCCAGTTCAAGGAACAAAATATTGATACCATGACGGAAAACCAAATTCGCCCGCTGCGCGCCGATATGCAAATCGTATTTCAGGACCCGTTCGGTTCCTTAAGCCCGCGCATGTCGATCGCGGAAATTATCGGCGAAGGGCTGGACGTGCATGGCATAGGCACAACTAAGGCGGAACGCGACCAGATGATCGAAGACGTTTTGGGCGAAGTGGGCCTGGATGCGGCCAGCTGCGACCGCTACCCCCACGAATTTTCCGGCGGCCAGCGCCAGCGCGTTTCCATTGCCCGTGCGCTGATTTTGAAACCCGACCTGATGGTGCTGGACGAGCCGACCAGCGCGCTGGACGTTTCGGTGCAGGCGCAGATCGTCGACCTGCTGCGCGACTTGCAACGCCGCCATAACCTGACGTACTTGTTCATCAGCCACGATCTGAAAGTGGTGCGCGCCATGTCACACGAAATTATGGTTATGAAATCGGGCAAGGTGGTGGAACAGGGAAACGCCGATCAGGTGTTCGATCACCCCAGCCAGCCCTACACCCGCGCGTTGTTAGCCGCCGCATTTGATATCCGCTCGGTTAACAACGACAGCTTGAACAAATAGGCCCGAACCCCATGAACATCCTTTATATATCCAAACACGATGCCAGCCCGTGGCGGCGCAAGTTTGAAACAATACTGCCCGAAGCAAATTTTTGCGTGTGGCCTGACGAAACGCCTGCGGATCCGGGCGACGTGGATTATGTTTTAACGTGGATGCCGGAACCGGGCTTGCTGGCAAGCTTTCCCAATTTAAAAGTGATCTTTAACATGGGTGCCGGGGTCGATGTACTGTTAGGCGATGATACCGTGCCCGCACACGTGCCCATCGTGCGGCTGGTCGATCCGCT
>DAOVVL010000247.1 GCA_030637205.1 Thalassospiraceae bacterium
CGGTGTTCAAGGCGCTCAACAAATTTGAAGTCATCGACATCGCAAACAATCTGGGCGATTTGAAAAGCATGATCACGCATCCGGAAACCACCACCCATCAGCGCCTCAGCGATGAAGAGCGCACCGCCATGGGCATATCGTCCAGCCTGGTGCGGCTTTCCATCGGGATTGAAGATGTGGATGATTTGAAAGAAGACCTGAGCCGCGCGCTTGATTAAGTGCCGGCCTAGCCTTGTCGCCACGCCATGCCGGATACTTTCCAGCCGTTGATGGTGCCGCGGTGGCCGGTTGGGCCCTTGTCGCCTTCAAAACCGTAAGCGACGTTGTAGCAATGTTTGAAACCCTCTGCGCACAGCACATCGGCGCCATAGGCCGAGCGGACCCCGGAACGGCAGATCAACAGGATGGCGCTGTCCGGATCGGGTTTGGCCGCTTCCATGATCTGGGCGACGAAATCAGGGTTTTCATGCATTTGGGGGTAAAGCTGCCAGGGCACGAAAAAGACCTCACGCCCCAACTTTGACAGATCAGGCACGCCAACCCACGACCATTCCTCAGGCGTGCGCACATCGATTAGCATGGCCTTGGGGTCCGTTTTCAGGGTTTCCCATGCTTTTTCAGGGCTCATGTCACCGGCATATTCAAGTGGATGTGTGCTCAAAGGTGGCTCCTTGTCAAACAGGGTGTTCAAGTTCTCTGCTGTTGACTATAAACTGCCGCATCATAAACCGAACGGCCTAAATATGACAAAATTACACTTAAGCGACGGATTTCAGTTTTCAGACCTCTATGACTGTGAGGGTCTGGCGCGCGTGGATCAAGCCTTTGTGGATGCGCTGAAGGCTGAAAACGCCGATTTGTGTGCACGCCTGATCGCCGGGCGTACCGCCCCAGACGATCTGGAGGCAAAAGCCGAAGCTGATTTGCTGCTGGAAGTCGCCCCGCATCTGGACAGTTTTGTCGGCAAATTATTTGGCCTCGAAGCCGAACTTGAAAAGCTGCGCGGCGAACATCGGTTGCTTGACCCGATCTATGCCTGCAAACGCAACTTTGTGCAGCGCCGCGCACTGAAAGGCAAAAGCATTGATGATGCCGAGGCCGTTAATAGTGACACGCTGAGCACGGAAATTTCTACGCTTCTGGGCGGCGGCTGGGATGAGCTATTGTTCGCCACCACCGTCATGGGCTGGCTGGAAGATGAAGATGCCCATGAGGACGCCATTTCAAAGGCGCTGGATTATGCGCTGTGGGCGACCCGTTCCACGGCCGGGCGCGCGCGCCACGCATCGGGCGTATTATTTGATGAGCCGCATAAAATCGATCCGGAAAATCTGGTTGAAACAGACACGGTGGAAATTGCGCCGGGTGTTGAAGCGCGAACGTTCAGTGCAGAAAAAATTCACACCCGTGACGGCTTCAAGCTTTCAGATCAAGGCTGCAATCTTGAAGGTGCGTTGAGCGAGATCAATTACTGTGTGCTGTGCCATGACCGTGGAAAAGATTCGTGTTCCAAAGGGCTGAAAGATCGCAAGACCGAAAAATTCACCATCAACAATTTCGGCATCGAGCTTACCGGCTGCCCGTTGGAAGAACGCATTTCCGAAATGCATCAAGCCAAGATGGAAGGCCACAGTGTGGCGGCGTTGGCGCTGATCGCGGTTGATAACCCGCTGTGCGCGGGCACCGGGCATCGCATTTGCAACGACTGCATGAAGTCGTGCATTTATCAAAAACAAACCCCCGTTGATATTCCCCAGGTTGAAACGCGAACGTTAAAAGACGTTCTGGAACTGCCGTGGGGGTTTGAGATTTATTCGTTGCTGACGCGCTGGAACCCGTTGAACCTTAGGCGACCAACACCCAAAGCCGACAGCGGCTATAACGTTCTGGTGGTGGGCTTGGGGCCTGCCGGGTCCGCGCTTTCGCATCACCTGATGAACGAAGGCCACAGCGTGGTCGCCATTGATGGCGCCAAGATCGAACCGCTGGACGCAGCCTTGAACGGGATCACGCCATTTGGCGAACGGGTCGAGTTCGACCCCATCAAAAACATCGACGACATTCGTGAACCGCTGGACGACCGGGTACTGGCGGGCTTTGGCGGGGTGGCCGAATACGGCATCACGGTGCGCTGGGATAAAAACTTCCTGAAAATTGAACGCCTGCTTGTGGAACGGCGCAACCAGTTCCGCCTGTTTGGCGGGGTGCGCTTTGGCGCGCAGTTGACCAAGGAACAGGCGTTTGAGCTGGGTTTCGATCATATCGCGCTATGCCTGGGCGCGGGCAAGCCAACCGTGCTGGGGATTGAAAATAATCTGGCGCGCGGTGTGCGTCAGGCATCTGATTTCCTGATGGCGTTGCAACTGACCGGGGCCGCAAAATCAGACAACATCGCCAACTTGCAATTGCGCTTGCCAGCCGTCGTCATCGGCGGCGGCTTAACCGCCATTGATACCGCGACCGAGGCACTGGCGTATTATGTATCCCAATGTGAGCAGTTTCTGGACCGGCACACCACACTGGTTGATTCCATTGGCATTGACGGGGTTGAAGCGGGCTGGAGCGATGAAGACCACGAAATTGCGGATGAATACCTGCGCCACGGGCGCGCCATCCGTGATGAACGCGAAGCCGCGATGCGCGATAACCGCGACGTGGATCTGGTCACGTTGTTAAATGAATGGGGCGGGGCGACCATTGCGTATCGCCGCCGCATGATCGACAGCCCCAGCTACATCCTCAACCACGAAGAAATTGAAAAAGCGTTCGAACAAGGCATCCGCTTTGCCGAACTGCTGTCGCCTGTGGGTGTTGAGGTTGACGATGCCGGCTGGGCCAAGGGGCTTCGTTTGGAACGCCAGAAAATGGATGAAGGCGGCAAGCTTCTTGCCACCGGCGAAATCATTCACCTGCCCGCGCGCGCCGTTTTGGTTGCGGCCGGAACCCAGCCCAACACGGTGCTGTCGCGCGAAGATGAAACCTTTGCCGCCATGGATGGAAAGTTCTTCCGCGCGGTCGATGAGAACGGCAAGCCGGTCACGCCTGAGCGTTCTGATAAACCCGAAGTCGTTCAGGTGCTGGTCGATGTCGAAGCCGATGGCCGCACGGTCAGCTTTTTTGGCGATCTTCACCCGAGCTTTGCCGGAAACGTGGTCAAGGCCATGGCCAGTGCCAAACAAGGATACCCGGTGGTGTGCGCCGCCATGGAAAAAACGCAAGCATCAAGCGCCACGTTTGCTGATCTGACGGATCAGTTAAAACAGGGCCTGATCGCCACCGTGGTTGGCGTCCAGCGCCTGACGCCGACCATCATTGAGGTGGTGGTGAAAGCACCGTTCGCGGCAAGCGCGTTCAAGCCCGGACAGTTCTTCCGCCTGCAAAATTTTGAAGCACTGGCAATTGTCAAAAACGGAACCCGTCTGGCGATGGAAGGTCTGGCGCTGACCGGCGCCGGGGCCGACGCCGAAAAAGGCACCGTGTCGTTGATCGTTCTGGAAATGGGCGGATCATCCAACCTGTGCGCCGATCTTGAACCGGGCCAGCCGGTGGTGCTGATGGGCCCAACGGGTGCGGCCACTGAAACGCCGGGCGGTGAAACGGTGTTGTTAGCGGGTGGCGGGCTTGGCAATGCGGTGTTGTTTTCCATCGGTCAGGCGTTTCGCGCCGCGGGCTCAAAGGTTCTGTATTTTGCGGCCTATAAAAAGGTCGAAGACCGCTACCACGTTGAAGAAATCGAAGCCGCCGCTGACACCGTGGTGTGGTGTTGCGATGAAGACCCGGGGTTCGATCCCGGGCGCGATGGCGACATGCGCTTCGTTGGCAATATCGTTGAGGC
>DAOVVL010000281.1 GCA_030637205.1 Thalassospiraceae bacterium
CGCGCCTGCAGCGTTTTATAAACCGTGCCATCGAACACCAGATCCCAGCTTTCGTCGCCCTTGACCGCATCCATGAACGGATCGGTAATCAGCACCGAAAGGTTAAACATGCGAAGCTTGCCCGCATCGAGCTTAGCCTGAATGAACGCCTCAATATCGGGATGATCGCAACGCATCACCCCCATCATGGCGCCACGGCGCGAACCTGCGCTCATAATCGTGCGACACATGCCGTCCCATACTTCCATAAACGAAAGCGGACCCGATGCGTCGGCACCGATTTTTTTCACCCGCGCGCCTTTGGGCCGCAGCGTCGAGAAATCATAACCAATGCCGCCGCCTTGTTGCATGGTCAGCGCGGCTTCTTTCAACGCATCGAAAATGCCTTCCATGGAGTCGGCGACTTCGCCCATCACAAAACAGTTAAACAGCGTCACTTTACGTTGCGCCCCGGCGCCCGCAAAAATGCGCCCCGCAGGCAGGAACTTGAAATCATCCATGGCGTCGAAAAATTCAGCGCCCCATTTTTCCGGGTCCGCTTCGCCAACCGCCACGGCATCCGCAACGCGCTTCCATGTATCTGCGATGGTTTTATCCACCGCTTCGCCGTCGGCGTTTTTCAGACGGTATTTCATATCCCAGATGTGTTGCGAGATGGGGGCCGGTTGCGACATGGTTGGCTTTCAATATTTCAAAGGGTTCAAATCGGTCAAAACAAGCCGCGTAGGCCCGCTCAATGCTGGCCAGACTATAGCAATTTTGTTCTCGATTTGTACCCACATCATACCCACAGAACCGTACACTGGCAAGCACTGCCAGCGCCCCGGTAATGACCTGTTTTCAAGGCTTTTCCCCACTATTCACAGACAGCAGGCTTTCTCAGGACTGAGGGTCGCCATCAGGGGCCGGAAGTGCGGACGGATATTTGGCGCGGCCTTCGATGGCCAAGCGCCGGCACGCGCCTTCGATGCGGGCCTCAAGTTCGGCCATGAAGGTTTTGCGATCCAGCCCCGCCTCAATGACCGGCAGCAATTCCAGGGTGATGCGACCGGGGCGTTTTAAAAAACTGCGCCGTTGCCAGAACAAACCGGAATTGAGCGCCACCGGCACCACCGGCACACCGGCATTTTTATAGATGGCGGCGACGCCGGGATTATACGGTTTGGAAAATCCGGGCGCGGTGCGCGTTCCTTCGGGAAAGATCAAAACCGAACGGCCCTTGGCCAGTGCCTGGTCGGTAGCGCGAACCATGCCTTTCAGCGCCTTGGCACCAGCACTGCGATCAATGGATATGGCGCCGGCCTTGGTGATCAACCAGCCAAAAAGCGGGATCCAGGTCAGTTCCTGTTTGAGCACAAACACCGGATCATCGAGAAACTGGTGAAACACGCCGGTATCCCACGCCGACTGATGCTTTGCCGCAATAATTGCCGGACCCTTGGGCAGGTTTTCAAGCCCACGGATTTCCCAATCAAGGCCGACCACGACTTTTAACTGCCACATCAACAACGCCGCCCAAATGCGCAAGGCTGATTGCAGAAAGCGGCGCGGTGCGACCAGCAATGGCAACAACACCACCGACATAATTGTGCAGGTGGCAAAGAATAAAAAGTTATAAACCAGCGAGCGAAGTACCAGCATCGAGTGCGCCTTTTCTAATTCGGTTGGGGCGGCGCAACCAGAACCGTGCGCAACCGATGCCGCATCCATGCCAGCAAATACTTATTATATTCCGATACAATCAAATCGGTCGTGCCCGGCCATTTCCACCAACTTTCCTGTTTAACAAAATCGCTGAACACCGGGTGTGGGGTGATTTCAACAAACGGGAGGGTGTTGGAAAATTCCAGCAGTGCGCGCTGCATGTGATAGGCGGACGTCACCAGGCGCAGGCTTTTGACGCGGTTGTCGCGCACCCAGTCCAGCGTTTCGCGCGCGTTGTCGATGATGTCTTCGGCGTAACCGATGGCGATGCAACAACTAAGCTCAGCAGGTTTTTGCTGGGAAAGTTTCAACAAAGTTGCCACATCAACCCCGCGGTACACACCCGAAACAAAAAGCCGCTCAGCGCGGCGTTCGGACAACAGGCGCACCCCTTCGTTCAACCGGCCGCTGCCGCCGGTCAACACCACGATGGCATCGGTGCGCTTGGCATCATCAACCAGTGCGGCTGGAATAGCAGATGCAAACAGGTACAACCCGCCTGCCCAAAGGATAAACGCGACCACGGCCATGAAAAACAGGGTTTTCACAAAGCGACTGAATCCGCGGTTATAAACGGGGGCTCTCGATTTCATGCCATTTCTTTCAAATTGCGCATTACGGTCACGCGGGCCGTCCACCACGCCAACAAGGCCGAGGCTGGCGGTAAAATCAATAACGATGCCCAGCCCCACGCACCCAACGTGAGGTCCGGCAACAGCCCGGCCTCGATGCGTCCGGCGACATATTTTAAACCCAGCAGGGTCGGCGCTGCAAATAACAAGCCCATCAGCGCGCCCTTGAAGCCCAACGTCAGCGCACGCCACGCAAACTGTCCGGCGATATAGCTGTCATGGGCCCCGGTCAGGTGCAAGACCTCGATCGCATCGTGGTGAACGGCCAACCCGGTACGGGTGGTAAATACAATGGTGGCCGACGCCGCCAGAAAAATCAGCCCCAGCACCAGGGCTGCAAATCCTTCCAGCGTGCGCACCAGTTGCACCAGGCGTTGCAGCCAGACCCCGTGATCATCCACATTCACACCGGGAACGGCGGCGGAAAGTTTTTGTGTTAACACCCGCACATCCAGTTCGGCGGCCGGGTTGGTTTCAACGTCGATCAGGGTCGGCAGCGGAACGTCGCCGGCGACTTGTGATCCCAGCCACGGCTCGAGCAATTCCAGAACCCGTGCTTCGGCGATCACGGTTGAACGGTTCACCCCTTTGGTTTCAGAAAGCAGGTTCAGCGTGATTTGCACGCGCCGCACGTTTTCCGACTTCGAAGCACTGGACGCCGGCGGCACCTGCACGGTCAGCGAACTGCCGATGTCATGGCCCCAACGGTTTGCCAGGGAATCCAGCCCCCACAACCCGGCTTCGGCGATGGCCGCGAGATACACCATGAACGCAATCAGCCACGGCAAAAACTTGCTCAGTGGGTCTTTATCAAGCGGAAGGTCGGTGCGACGGCCAAACATCTGGTTCTTAAGCTCCCATGTCACTAAACGATGGCCCCGCGCCGGGCACCACGGTGATCTGGCCTTCATCAATACGCATCACCGGATGGCCAAGACGTTTGACAATCTGTTCGTTATGGGTCGCGACCACCACGGTGGTTCCCAGCTTGTTCAATTCTTCAAGCAAATGCATCAAACGAAAGCCCATGTGATCATCGACGTTGCCGGTCGGCTCATCGGC
>DAOVVL010000063.1 GCA_030637205.1 Thalassospiraceae bacterium
AATCCAGAGCCACGCTGCAACTGCTGCTCGATAACAACGCCCAGCCAAAAGTGGTTGAGTACCTGACGGATACTCCCAGCGCAGATGAGCTGAAAAGTATTTTGCAAAAACTGGGCAAAGGCCCGCGCGACATCGTGCGCAAAAAAGAAGCCCGCGAAGAAGGCATTGCAGATGACCTTGACGGCGATGCATTGATTGCGGCACTGGCCAAACACCCGCGCGCCATTGAACGCCCGATCGTGGTCAACGGCGACAAGGCCGCCTTGGGCCGCCCGCCCGAACAGGTTCTGGATATCCTTTAATTAAAAGGACTGGCGATTAGCCGTTTTAGCCGTTTTAGCCATTGCGGATCGTTTCCAGGAACTTGCTGACTTCACCGTTCAGCTCTTCAGACTGCTGGGTTAATTGCGCCGAAGCATCCAAAATCTGCGACGCACTTTGCCCGGTTTCCCCGGCGGCCTGTGTCACATGGGAAATGTTCGAAGAAACTTCCGCCGTCCCTGCCGAGGCCTGTTCAACGTTGCGCGCAATTTCCTGTGTGGCCGCGCCCTGTTCTTCGACCGCGGCTGCGATGGTCGCCGTGATCTCGCTGATCCGGTTGATGGTGCCACCAATCGAGCCGATAGCACCCACGGCGGCTTCGGTTGCGTTTTGAATACCATCAATCTGGCTTGAGATTTCTTCGGTCGCCTTGGCCGTCTGGGTGGCCAGGTTTTTCACTTCGGATGCGACCACCGCGAAGCCTTTACCGGCGTCGCCTGCGCGCGCTGCTTCGATGGTTGCGTTCAGCGCCAGAAGGTTGGTCTGGTCAGCGATATCGGTGATCAACGCCACCACTTCGCCAATCTTTGAGGCCGCGCTGGCAAGGCTTTGCACCTTTTCATTGGCGCCTTCAACTTCGGTAACGGCACTGTCGGCAACCTCGGTTGATTGCGAGACCTGTCTTGAAATTTCCATTATCGATGACGACAGCTCTTCGGCGGCGCTGGCGACCGTTTCAACGTTGGCCGATGCCTGCTCAGCCGCAGCCGCAACGGCGGATGACTGTTCAGACGTGCGCTTGGCAGTGCTGCTGACACCTTCAGCCGTGGAATGCATTTCGCCGGCAGCAGCAGAAACCATTTCAACCACGCTGCCCACAGATGTTTCAAACTGTTCAGCCATGCGCAGGCGTTGCGCATGTTGCTTTTCGGCAAGCTGGGCCGCTTCGTTTTTCCGGGCGGCTTCCTGATCTTCAACTTCCCTCAGCTTGGCGCGGGTCGTGGAAAGCGTTTGCGCCACCGCACCAAACTCATCGGTACGATCCACACTAAGCTGCATTTGGGATGAATAATCTTGGTTCGCGATCAAGTTGATGTCAGCCTGCAGGCTTTCAATACTGCCCTTGATCAAGGTGAACAGGTAAATGGCACCCCCAAGTGCCAACAACATACCGATCCCGATCAATATCAAGTTCAGCTCGATTATCTCAAGGTTCTCATCGTAAATATCGGTGGTCATGTCCTGGAGATCAGTGAGACCATCGTCGGCAAGGGTTTCAACACTGGCGGTAACTTGATCCAGCGTTTCACCCATTTTTTCGGCGACCGCATCGAACGATGTCATCATCTTGTTGCCCCCGGCGGGGCCCTCGGCGACGTAGGTTTCGCCCATCTTGATGCCGGTTTCATAAAACGGCGGGAAGGCGGCTTCGACTTCGGCCAATGCCTTGATGACCTCTTCTAGCTCTAAGGCCGCGGCAAGATCGTGCGCGCGTGACAGATTGCCGTAAAAACTTTCGGCGTTGGCTGCTGCTTCATCAAAACCATCGTTGAGGCCGTCCTGTCCACGGGTTGCGGAAATATCCGTAATCCACTGCTGCACCTGAACCACGTCCATTTTCAGATCCTTGATCGTAGACATCAGCGGAATTGAAAGCTGGCTTAATCGCCCGGCGGCGGTCTCGGTGCTTTCAAGTTTTGGCGTTTGTGCATTGAGATTGAAAAGCGTAACGGCGGAAGCGCCGCTAAATACAATCAAGATCAGCGCCAAAACGGCGACAAGGCGTGCTTTGATGGACATCGGTTAATTTCTCCAAAAGAATGTCGCGCCGATGTGCTGAACAACATGTCCAGCAAATCGACACAACAGTTATCCCTCGCGCAATTGCTTGCGTCCCAAACCCCGAACCCCAGATATCAAGGAAAAGCGTGGTCAATCGGTGCGGATTTTTGCATATCGCTCCCGGGTGATCCACCGCTAAAATGCAACTAATAATGCTTCTTGTTCTTAAAAAACAAAGACATAACATACCGCACCCGCCCATGGTCAGCATTCACTTCTGGTGGGTGGACGTTGCGCTGTGGGGTCCGCCGACCAGCACCATGCGAGAAAAGGCAGCCTTGAAGAAAAGTGCGCTAGGTCCGATACTTAGGTCATAAATGGAAATGATGTGAACATGGACAGCAGTGCTAAAGACGACCCGGCCGACCTGCCGGCCGCACAGGGCGACCGTGGTGAAACGCCATACCAGAAGGCACTTGCCCACCACCGTGCGGGCGAGCTGGAGCTTGCCGTCGAACAATACAGCCGAGCCATACGCCTGAAGCCGTATGCGCCCGATGTGTATAACAATTTCGGCGTGGCGCTGCGCGCACTGGGCCGCATCCAGGGTGCGATTGCGTGTTATCGCCGCTCGCTGGTATTGCGCCCTCAGGCAGCAGGCGTTTTGACTAATTTAGGCAATGCCTTTCGCGAACTGGGTGAAACGGATCGCGCCATTTCGGCCCACCAGCGCGCATTGAAACTGGCGCCGGAAAATTCCAGTACCCGTTTTAACGCGGCCCTGGCGCTACGCGATGGCGGGCAAAGCCAGCTGGCGCTGAAACATTTTCAAAAGGCACTGGCGCTGGACCCCACCAACCATCAGGCACGCATAGAAATGGGCCTGACCTTGTTAAAGACCGGCGACTGGCAGGAAGGTTTCACCCTGTTTGAAACCCGCAACCGCTTAAACCGCAACGCCCCAAGCCGCAGCGACATCCCCATGTGGCAGGGCACATCACTGGCCGGCAAAAGCCTGTTGATTACTGCCGAAGGCAATCTGGGGACCATCGTGATGATGGCGCGGTTTGCCAAGGTGTTAAAACAAACCGGCGCCCACATCACCATGGAAGCCCCGCCGCCCCTGATCGGCTTGCTGGAACTATCCCACGATATCGACCGGGTGGTTGGCATTGGCGAGAAGGTGTCGGGGATTGATTTACAGGTGCCGCTGCTGAGCATCCCGGCACGCCTTGGCACCACCATGCAAACCCTTCCCAACCAAACGCCCTATCTGGGCGCGCCCGTGAGCGCATCGCTGGAACTCAATATTGAGCCCGGCGTCAAGCTGGCGGTGGGGTTGGTGTGGAACGGCGGCGGCGCCAATGCGCACCGGCGCTTTGGCCAGTGTCACCTTGCAGACCTGATGGAAATTATGGCCCTTCCGGGCCTTCGGACCTTTTCGCTGGAACCGGGACCGACGCAAGGCGAAATCACCGAGATCGGGGTGCAGGATCTGATTGAAAGTGCGGGCTCCAAAGCGCAGGATCTGGCCCAGTTGGCAGCAATTATTGAGCAGCTTGATCTGGTCATTGCGGTGGATAGCATCGCGGCCCATCTGGCGGGCGCGCTGGGAAAACCAGTGTGGCTGCTGGCCGATGAGAGAGCAGAATGGTGCTGGCTGGAAGATAGAGAAGACTCGCCCTGGTATCCCAGTATGAGAATTTTCAGAAAATCTAAAAATGAGGATTGGCCAGAGCTTGCCTCCAGAGGTAGAAAAGAATTGCAGGCCATTCTTACACAGGGGGGATAGGGCGCAACTACGATCAATGGCCTGATGCGCCTGGGAAAAGCCACATGGTGGAAAACTACCTAGATAAAATTCACAACAATGTCGCCCCGGAACCAAAGTCTGTTTCGAATCCGGGCTTTTTTCGGCGTCTGTTTGGCGGCTACTCGGGCCCTGCCATCGAAATTGCCATTGCCCCGTTTGTCGATGCCGCCAACCAGAACCACGCCAAGGAAATGGCCCTGCTGTTTGAGGGAATTGAAGGCGTTCGGGTAAAGACATTGCGCGGCAAGCCGTTGATCAACCCCATGACTGACCGACAGATGCAATTGCCTATGGCGTGCAGCGATGCCACCACATTGCTCAGCAAACATAAATCGGATGTGATGATCTGGGGCGACATCCCCGAACCGGGCACGACCCTTTACATTCATTTCGTTTCTCGTCCGCCCGCCGATGAAGACCCCATTGGGGCGTTTTCACCGTTTCAGGCATTGATGCTACCGGTCAACTTTATACCCAGTAAGCTGGGCGGCTTGTTAAAAATTGCAGCGATCTCATCGCTTCACCCCGAAGACCACGACAAACAGTTAATCCGCCGTGACCTTGCTGAAAACTTGATCGAGGAAGCCTTGATTTGCATTGGTCAATTGCCGGATGATTTCACAACTCGTGAAGTGGCCGCCGCGCATTCTGCATTAGCTAACGCACTGGCATCGTTCGCCCACCTGTTTCCCGGCCACGATCTGGAACAACGCGCCGCCCTGTCATATGGGCAGGCGTTAAAAGGCATTTCCAAAAACGAACACCCGGTGAACTGGGCATACCTGAAAAAAAATCTCGGCATGGTGCTGCATACCATCGGCGAAAAAGGCAAACTCGACATCGACAGCCTCGAGCGCGCCAAGGCCAACTACGAAGAAGCCCTGGAAGTCTTTAGCCAAAGCAAGACGCCGTTCCCGTGGGCAGCCATTCAGGCGTTGCTCGGCAGCGTACTGTATCGCCTGGATGTGCTGAGCGACGCCACCCATTCATTAAAGCCGGCGTTAAGTGCGTTTCAGTCTGCATTGCAGGTGTTTTCCAAAAAACAAATGCCGAAACTGTGGTCCAACACCTTAAACAGCCTTGGCCAGGCCGCACAGGTTTTGGGCCGCGAAGCCGGCAACCCCGAAGTGGTTGAACGTGCCGTTGCCGCATGTCGTTCGGCGCTTGAAGTGCGCAAAAAAGACACCATGCCCCTGCATTGGGCACAGACCCAAAACAACTTGGGCTCGGCGCTGTTTCAACTGGGCCTGATGACCAGTGAGAACGAAATAATGGAAGAAGCACTGGAAGCATTCACCAACGCACGTGACATGTATGTCGAATTAAACATCAAGAACATGGTCAGGCTGACCAATAAAAACATCATGCGCACGCAAAACCGCCTACCCGACAATGGCACCAGCCGGGTGGTGGGCGATGAAGGCGAATGGTGGCAGGAAGACGACGATGACATGGACCCACCGGGCGACCAACCGGGCGACGATGCGAGCCCGCAGACCGAAGACGATCTCCAATAAATTCCCGGCCTTCATAGCCCAATATGCTGCTTGAAGGGCCAAAAGCGACTTAAAACAACCCAAAAGGGGCCCTGCGATGGTGGCGGGCAGGCTCCAATATGGCTGCCGGTCCATGTCGGGACAAATAAATTGCCCCCGTTTTGCATCTATTTGGGGAAATGGTGCGCCCGGAGAGACTCGAACTCCCAACCTCCAGATTCGTAGTCTGGCGCTCTATCCAGTTGAGCTACGGGCGCCCAAAAAGCCTTCGAAATCCCCAAAAACAAAGGGGTTTGAGTGCTTAATGCGGGCGGAAACTACTCCAGCCAACGCCCCTTGGCAAGGGGGGTTGGGGTTTTTTTACACAAGCCCGGCCCGCATCTGACCCGGATCAGGCCATAAGCGGATAAGGCCTTGTGCTACGCAGCAAAAATCGGTTCTTGTGGCGGATGGGGGCATTGAGTAAGATCGCAACAAAATAAGGCATTGGGCAGGTATTTCATTGGTTTGCAATAACCATCCTGGCTTGTGGGGAAATCCTAAAAAACGAATTTAAAGGCGAAAGCGCGATCATGGTTTTACTTAAATACCGGGCTATTCTTGTGGGGGCTGCACTTGTGCTGCCAGCATGTTCATTCTCAGAATCGGCTTTATGGCCTTCGCTAACCGGCGAGGATCCGGCTGCACCTGTAGTGGCAGAAGCGCAAGCCGATGCGCAAGCCGCACCGAGCTACGACCCGAACGTAGCCGCAGCAAATGTTGCACCGCCGCCGCAGTTGGGCCAGACCAATTTCCAACCCGTGGGCGTAACCCCGGGTGCCGATACCGGCACTTTTGTTGGGCGTAAGGTCACGGAACTTCGTAGCGAACTTCAACGCTTGCAAGACAGCGTAAGAACGCAAAACGGATCGCTGCAACAGCTTCGCGCATCGATGGTGGCCAATTCGCAGAACTATCACAACACCGTGGCATCCGTGAACGCCCGCCTTCAGGTCGGCACCACACCGGGTAACCCGATCCTGGTGCAGCAGTTCAATGCGGCCCAGGACTCGCTTGATAGCATCAACACCGACATTGCAGCCATGAACAAGCTGGCGACCTCGGTTGCCGGAATGTCCACCATGTCGGCATATCTTTCAGAATCCACGCGTTCAGCATTTGGTGTTTCCGGTTCGGTCGATGAAGACCACCGCCAACTAACCGTCCTTGCTGACGAAGTGGACCAGACGGTTGTACTGATCGAACGCCTGCTTAACGAAACCACCGACGACATCCGCCGCCAAAGCGGATATGTGGCGCAGGAACGTTCCAACCTCAACACCACGGCTGCCGGCATCAAGGCCGGTGAAATTTATGGCGCCAGCCTCGCCAACGTTGCAACCAACGCCACCGCACCGGTCGGCATCGCCGGCAAGGCGATGGACACAACCGGCCGCCGCCCGTTGGTCGTGATCCGCTTTGATCGTGACAAGGTTCCCTATCAGCAAGCTCTTTATAACGCCGTTGGCCAGGTGCTTGAGCGCCGCCCCTCCGCCGCGTTCGATCTGGTTGCCGTTACACCGGCAACTGGTGGCTCTGCACGGGTTGCGCTGAACTCGACCAAGGCACGCCGCCACGCCGAAGACGTGTTGCGCTCGCTGGTTGAAATGGGCCTGCCGCCGGAACGCGTTGCCGTGTCCGCGAAGACCGTTTCGGGCAACAAATCCAACGAAGTGCATTTGTATCTTCGCTGATCCGATGCAAACAAAACATTTACAGGCCGGTCTCGGGAAACTGAGGTCGGCCTGTTTTGTTTTGGCCTGCCTGTTGCTGTCAGTTAAGCCGGCCTTTGCCCAGTTCGATGATGAACTTAAATCCTTAAATTCCCCTGACGGTTTTAGCGTGGAACTGTTCGCCCGTGTGCCCGGCGCACGTTCCATGGCAGTGGCGAACGATCTGGGCGTGGTCTTTGTCGGCACCCGCGATGAAAGCGTTTACGGCGTATCGCTGAAGGATCGCACCGTCAAACGGGTGCTGGATGATCTGAAAGTTCCCAACGCCGTCGCGTTCAAGGACGGCCACCTGTATGTCGCCGAACAACACCGGCTGGTGCGCTTCAAGGCAACAAACGCGGACACGCTTTTGCAACCGCGCGCAGATGTTTTATTTGAAGGCCTGCCCAACAACCCGTGGCACGGTTGGCGATACGCCGCCTTTGGCGCCGACGGGGCGCTGTATGTGGCCATCGGGGCTGCGTGCAATATTTGTTTTGTGACCGGCCTTGAAGGCACGATCCAGCGGTTTGATGAAAAAAACAACTGGCAGCCGGAAACGTTTGCCGAGGGCGTGCGCAATTCGGTCGGCATCGCGGTTCAGCCCGCCACCGGGGAACTGTATTTTTCAGATAACGGCGCCGACAACATGGGCGACGACAGCCCGCCCGATGAATTAAACCGCGCCGCCTTGGCCGGGCTTCACTTCGGATACCCGTATTTTGGCGGTGGTGCGGACCGCACTTCTGCTTTCAGACTAAGCCGCCTGCCACAAAACGCGACCCAGCCGGTGGTGCGCTTTCAGGCCCACGTGGCGGCACTGGGCTTTGCTTTTTATGAAGGCGACATGTTTCCAAATGATATGAAGGGCGATGTCTTTTTAGCCCAGCACGGATCATGGAACCGCTCAGAACCGGTGGGCTATCGGGTGGTGCGGGTCCGCTTTGACGGCGCTGGCAATGCAACCGGGCGTGAACCGTTTATCGAAGGCTGGCTTAAGGCAGACGGGTCGAAGTGGGGCCGCCCGGTGGACGTTAAAGAACTGAGCGATGGATCGCTGTTGGTATCAGACGATGGCGCCGATGCCATCTGGCGCATCAGCTACACAAAACCTTAAAGCAGCGTTTAAATCAGCTCTTGCGCCAGTGCAATCACCACCGCGTAGCGCCCCGCTTTGGCGATGCTGACCAGCACGATAAAGATTGCAAAGCGCACCCGCAAAAACCCGGCGGCAAAGGTGATGGGATCGCCGATCAGCGGCACCCATGACAACAGCAACGACCACACCCCCCACTTGGCGAACCACTTGTCCGCTTTTTCCAGATCACGGGCTTTAAACGGAAACCATTTGCGGTCCTGAAAATGGATAAACCAGCGCCCCAGCACCCAGTTGACCACCGCGCCCAGCGTATTGCCGATACTGGCCACCGCCCATAAGCCCACCACATCCCAGCCCCCGGCGGCGGTCAAGCTCACCAGCACCGCTTCGGATGAAAACGGAATGATGGTGGCGGCAAGGAACGCCGAAAGAAAAAGCCCGAGA
>DAOVVL010000284.1 GCA_030637205.1 Thalassospiraceae bacterium
GCATTGAACGCTTTACAGAATTCCATGATATTCAGACCAGCCTGACCAAGGGCCGGACCGATCGGGGGTGACGGGTTGGCTGCGCCAGCCGGCACCTGCAATTTCACAATTGCTTTCACTTTTTTAGCCATTTGTACCTCAGGGTCTAGAGTTTAGCTGAGACCGTGGTGCGGCTATGGCGGGCCTCCCACGGGGTTTAAAATTATTTAGTTACTTTAAGACGCTTTTTCCACCTGGGAGTATTCAAGCTCCACCGGGGTTGCACGTCCGAAGATGCTGACCGCGACCTTGACGCGGGCGCGTTCTTCATCGACGTCTTCGATTAAGCCGTTAAACGAAGTGAACGGACCATCGGTCACGCGCACCTGTTCGCCGATCTCAAATACGATCGAAGGCTTGGGCCGATCCACGCCTTCCTCAACTTGGTTGAGGATGCGCTTGGCTTCCGCCTCGCTGATCGGCGTCGGCTTGTCGCGGGTGCCCAAAAAGCCGCTGACTTTGGGCGTATTCTTGACCAGGTGCCATGCGGCGTCCGTCAGGTCCATTTCTACCAGCACGTAGCCGGGAAAGAACTTGCGATCGCTTGTGACCTTGGTGCCACGACGCACTTCGATCACTTCTTCGCTGGGCACCAGCACCTGCAGGATATTTTCGTCCATACCGGCCTGTTTCGCCTGCTCCGCAATGGATTGGGCGACTTTTTTCTCAAAGCCGGAATAAACGTGAATGACGTACCACTTCGCAGCCATCACTTAAACTCCAATACCCAAAATGGCTTTAACGCCGTATGACAAAATCTGGTCCACCAGAAAAAAGAAAATCGCGGCCACAATCACCATCACGAATACCATCGCGGTGGAAATACCCGCTTCCTTGCGGGTGGGCCAGGTTACCTTCGCGGTTTCCCGGCGGACTTCCTGAACGAACTGTGCGGGGCTTATTTTCGCCATTTCTTTTCAAATCCGTCTTTACTATATGCCCACAACGGAGCAACCGTTCACTTAGCACCTGACTGTCGGCGCCAGAAGAGATGGCAGGGGCGGAGAGACTCGAACTCACGACCTGCGGTTTTGGAGACCGCCGCTCTACCAACTGAGCTACACCCCTATAACCCTTCTGACCTTCCAAAAAGGCCGGAAAAGTCCCGAAAATGAGGCGATCAGGCGGGTTTCATTTGCACCTGTCCGACTATCGCATTTCGGTCGGGAAAGAGGGGGAATACCCCCTTTCCACGCCTGTGTCCAGCATTACTCTTAAAGCCCGAAAACCGGGCCTTTTGAGCAACTTATCCAATAACCTTCGCAACGACGCCAGCACCAACGGTGCGGCCGCCTTCGCGGATGGCAAAACGAAGACCTTCATCCATGGCGATCGGCGCAATCAGCTCAACTTCCATTGAGATGTTGTCGCCCGGCATCACCATTTCCGTGCCGTCAGGCAACTTCACAGAACCGGTAACATCGGTGGTGCGGAAGTAAAACTGAGGACGATAGTTGGAGAAGAACGGCGTGTGACGGCCCCCCTCTTCCTTGGTCAGGATGTAGGCTTCGGCGGTGAACTTGGTGTGCGGCGTGATCGAGCCGGGAGCTGCCAGAACCTGGCCGCGCTCAACTTCTTCACGCTTGGTGCCACGAAGCAGCACGCCAACGTTGTCGCCGGCTTCGCCGCTATCGAGCAACTTGCGGAACATTTCAACACCGGTGCAGGTGGTCTTTTCCGTGTCCTTGATGCCGACGATTTCAATTTCGTCGCCAACGTTCACAACGCCCTGCTCGATACGACCGGTAACCACCGTGCCGCGACCCGAGATCGAGAACACATCTTCGATCGGCATCAGGAAAGGCTTGTTCTTGGGACGGTCAGGCTGCGGGATGTAATCATCAATCGCCTTCATCAGCTCATTAATAGAGTTCTTGCCGATCTCGTCATCTCTGCCTTCAAGGGCGGCCAAGGCCGAGCCCTTAATGATGGGAATATCGTCGCCGGGGAAATCGTAGCTGGAAAGCAGTTCACGAATTTCCATTTCAACCAGCTCAAGCAGCTCGTCATCGTCAACCTGGTCAACCTTGTTCATGTAAACAACCAGCGACGGAACACCAACCTGGCGTGCCAGCAAGATGTGCTCGCGGGTCTGGGGCATCGGGCCATCGGCAGCCGAAACCACCAAAATGCCGCCGTCCATCTGGGCCGCACCGGTGATCATGTTTTTCACATAATCGGCGTGACCCGGGCAATCGACGTGCGCGTAGTGGCGCGCTTCGGTTTCATATTCAACGTGCGCCGTTGAAATGGTGATGCCGCGCTCGCGCTCTTCAGGGGCCTTGTCGATATCGGCGTAGCCGGAAAATTCCGCTCCGCCAGTTTCGGCCAGAACCTTGGTAATCGCTGCGGTCAACGTCGTTTTGCCATGATCAACGTGACCAATGGTGCCGATGTTGCAATGCGGCTTGGTGCGCTCAAACTTTTCCTTGGACATATCGCTTACTCCTTCGCGCCGGTTCTTTAACCGGCAAGTTTAGTCTGAATTTCCTCGGCAACCTGCTGGGGCACCTCGGCATAATGTGAAAACTGCATAGTGTACTGGGCGCGGCCCTGAGACATGGAACGCAGCTGGTTAATGTAGCCAAACATGTTGGCCAGCGGCACGGTGGCCGTGATCACGCGGGCATTGCCGCGCTGTTCCATATCGCCGACCTGACCGCGACGGGAATTAAGATCGCCAATGATATCGCCCATGTAATCTTCTGGGGTCACGACTTCGACGTCCATTACCGGTTCGAGCAATTTCGGCGAAGCATTTTTCATGGCTTCGCGGAATGCGGCGCGTGCGGCAATTTCAAATGCCATGACGGATGAATCAACATCATGCGATGCGCCGTCAATCAGCGTTGCCTTGAAATCGATCACGGGGAAGCCGGCAATCACACCGGTACTCATGGCGCTCAACAAGCCCTTTTCAACACCGGGGATGTATTCACGCGGAACGTTACCGCCAACAACCTTTGAGTTGAATTCATATGGCTCGCCGGGTTCCTGGGGTTCGAACACAATCTTGACCCGCGCATACTGACCGGAACCACCGGACTGCTTCTTGTGGGTGTAGTCGCATTCGTAAAGTTTGGAAATGGTTTCGCGGTATGCAACCTGCGGCGCGCCGACGTTGGCTTCCACGCTAAATTCGCGGCGCATGCGATCAACAGTGATGCCGAGGTGAAGTTCGCCCATGCCCTTGATCACCGTCTGGCCACTTTCCTGATCGGAAGTCACGCGGAACGAAGGATCTTCGGCTGCAAGGCGGCTCAACGCCACGCCCA
>DAOVVL010000152.1 GCA_030637205.1 Thalassospiraceae bacterium
GCACCTCGATGAACATTTTCGCGCTGTGGTCACGCTGAATATTGAAAGCGGCTTTGCGCTGCCACTCGATAGCTCGGCCGCCATTCACACCGACGGGTTGTTCGGATCGAAATTTGTCGTGGTTGAACCGGGCGGTGAGCTAGATGCGCTGCAACACGGCGGCACCATCGAATATACCCAGGGCGCCGTGGTGGTCGGCGAATTGCTGGAACTGATCATCAAGGAAGGCAAGGCCCGCCAAGCCAAGGACCAAGACAAAAATACCGCAGCGGACCCGGCCACCCAGAAGCAATAACAGTCCTTTAGAGAGAGCGAAATCATGGGAAGAAATGTCATAGAGACCATCATGGGCGGCGCCGTGTTGCTGGTGGCGGGCGTGTTTGTCTATTTCGCGTACAACACGGCCGAGGTCAAAGCCGTGACGGGTTACGAGATTGAGGCGCGGTTTTACAAGATCGGGGGTTTGAGCAAAGGCTCAGACGTGCGCATCAGCGGCATCAAGGTCGGCACCGTGATTGATCACCGTCTGGACCCGGAAACCTTTGATGCGGTGGTGACCCTTTCCATTTCGCAAAAAATCAAGCTGCCCGCCGACACGCAGGCGATTATTTCGTCTTCGGGCATGATGGGCGACAAGTATGTGTCGCTGGAAACCGGCAATGCGGCTGAAATAATGGCCCCCGGCGGGCTGATCGCCAGCACCAAGGATTTCCGCTCGCTGGAAGACCAGGTCGGCGAAATCATATTTCTCGCCACCGACGGCGACGACTAATCTCATCTTGCCATCATTTCACCCTTAAGTTCGGCAATCTTGGCTGCCCATGAGCGAAAACAAACACAGCTGGTCACCTGAGCATTACATGAAAAACGCGGGCTTTGTTCCGCGTTTGGGTGCTGATGTCTTGAAACTGCTCAACCCCCAGCCGGGCGAGCGGGTGCTGGATCTGGGTGCGGGCGAAGGATTTCTGGGCGAACAAATCCGCGACGCGGGCGCCCATGTGGTGTGCGTTGATGCCAGCGTTGAACAAATCACGGCGGCCAAGGCGCGGGGCCTTGATGGCCGCGTGGTTGATGGACGCGAACTGGAATTCGAGGCTGAATTTGATGCGGTCTTTTCCAATGCGGCGCTGCACTGGATGGCACCGCTCGATAGCGTCTTTGGCGGCGTCGCGCGGGCGCTGAAACCGGGCGGACGGTTTGTTGCTGAAATGGGCGGGGCGGGTAACGTGAAAGCGGTGCAAACGGCGCTTTATGATGCGCTCAAACGCCGCGATCTGGATGGGGCCGCGTTCGATCCGTGGACGTTCCCCGGCGTTGATCAAATCAACGAACTTTTGGCAGGCGCGGGCTTTGGCGTTGAAAGCGCGGCGCTGATCGACCGGCCCACGGAAATTCCCGGCGACATTGAGCCGTGGCTGGACATCATGGCCGCGCCGTTCTTCACAGCCTTATCTGTTGAGCAGCGGGCCGCAATGGTCAACGAAGTGCGCGAACAATGCGCGCCCATATTATTGGGCCAAGACGGTATCTGGCGGGTCGATTATGTGCGCATGCGTTTTGTTGCTGTTAAAGACGTTGCCGGTAAGGACGAAGCTGGCGCATGATTGCTTTGATGAAACACACTGTTGCAGCCATCACCGCGATTTTGATCTTTGCCGGATTTGCACCTGTTGCCAACGCAGACCCGCACGGGCGCGCGGTGTTGCAAGGGCTGGACAAGGTCACCGCGCGCGTTTCAACACTGGAAGCGGCGCTTGGTGAAAGTGTGCGTTTTGGTACGCTGGAAGTCATCGTGCGCCACTGTGATAAACGCCCGCCGGAAGAAACACCGGAAAGTGCAGCGTTTCTCGATATCTGGGAAGTGCGCCCCGATGAGCCCGCGACCTCGATCTTTCGCGGCTGGATGTTTGCCTCCAGCCCGGCGCTTCATGCGCTGGAACACCCGGTCTATGACGTGTGGGTGTTGGACTGCAAAGAAAAGCTGCCCGAAGGCGGCGTGTTGGAAGCACCGGATGGGGAAGAGGGTGAGGAAGAAGAGCCGGATAGCACCAAAGAAAGCGGCGGCTGATTTCAGCTTGTCACCAAAACATCTTCGACAGCCGCTTTAATTTCTTCTTCGCTTGCATCCACCGGAAACTTTCCATCCACGCCCAGTGCACGTTCAAGACGTTCCAGATATTCGCGGCTGGAAATTTCAACCGCGCCAAAACGTTCCAGATGTTCGGTCAGGAACTGGGTGTCGAGCAGCGCAAACCCGCCCAGTTTCAAGCGCGCAACCAAGTGCACCAGCGCCACCTTGGACGCGTCGGTGCGGGTGGAAAACATGCTTTCGCCAAAAAACACGCCGCGCAGGTGAATGCCGTAAAGCCCGCCGACCAGTTCGCCGTCCAGCCAACATTCAACCGAATGGGCCAAATTCATTTCGTGCATTTCGATATAGGCGCGAATGATTTCATCATTGATCCACGTATCGGGATGGCCGGGGCGCGGTTTCCAGCCCGCCTCGATCACCTGATCAAACGCACTGTCGCAGCGGATCTCGAACGGTTGTTTACGAACGGTTTTTTTCAACGACCGGGGAACGTGAAACTGATCTAACGCGATCACGCCGCGAAGGGCGGGATCGACCCAGAAGATGGAAGGGTCGTCGCGGCTTTCCGACATGGGAAACACCCCCGCCGCATAGGCGCGCACCAGTATTTCGGGGCTAAGCTTGTGGGGGCCGGGTATGGGTCGTGACATTTTAAATGCCTCGTTTAAGGCCGGGACTTGTCTTAGTCCTTGCCCCGCTCCATGAACGCTTCAAGCCAGTGAATGTCATAATCGCCGTTGATGATGTCGACGTTTGAAACCAGACGCTGGTGCAGCGGGATGGTGGTGTTAAGCCCATCAATGACATATTCGCTTAATGCGCGGCGCAGGCGCATCAAACATTCATTGCGGTTGGTGCCGTGTACGATCAGCTTGGCGATCATGCTGTCATAATGGGGCGGCACCGAATATCCGGAATACAGCCCGCTGTCGACGCGCACCCCAAGCCCGCCCGGCGCGTGGTAAATGCCGACCTTGCCGGGGCATGGCATGAACGTTTCCGGGTCTTCGGCATTGATGCGGCATTCAATGGCGTGGCCGGTAAACTTGACGTCGTCCTGGGTGTAGCCCAGCGGCGCGCCGTTGGCGATGCGCAGCATTTCGCGAACCAGATCCAGCCCGGTAATCATTTCGGTGACCGGGTGTTCGACTTGTAAGCGGGTATTCATTTCAATGAAATAAAAGCGCCCGTCTTCGTAGAGAAATTCGATGGTGCCTGCGGAACGGTACCCGATGCTCTCAACCGCCTTGGCGGCGATCATGCCGATCTCGTCGCGTTCTTCTTTGTTGAGCGCGGGCGAGGGGGCTTCTTCGAGAACTTTCTGGTGACGACGTTGCAGCGAACAATCGCGTTCGCCCAGATGCACGACATTGCCATGCAGATCAGCCAGCACCTGAATTTCAATATGACGCGGACGGGTCAGGAATTTTTCAATGTAAACTTCGGGGTTGCCGAAGATTGACCCCGCTTCGGAACGCGCGGTGGTGAACGCCAGTTCAATTTCGCTTTCACTTTTGGCCACCTTCATGCCGCGCCCGCCGCCGCCGGCAGATGCCTTGATGATGACCGGGTAGCCGATGTCGTTCGCAACTTTTTTGGCTTCGCTCACGCTTTCAACACCGCCGTCCGAACCCGGCACGACGGGAATACCGGCTTTCATCACCGCGTCCTTGGCCGCAATTTTGTCGCCCATCAGGCGGATGTGATCGGGCGAGGGGCCGATGAAGGTAAAGTCGTGCTCTTCGACCATTTGCGCGAATTCGGCGTTTTCAGACAAAAAACCGTAACCCGGATGAATCGCATCGGCGTTGGAAATGGTGGCGGCCGAAAGGATGGCCGAAATGTTCAAGTAGCTGTCCTTGGCGGCTGGTGGTCCGATGCACACGGCCTCGTCGGCAAGGCGCACATGCATGGCGCTTTCGTCGGCTGTTGAATGAACGGCCACGGTGCGAATACCCATTTCGCGGCACGCACGCTGGATGCGCAGTGCAATTTCTCCGCGGTTGGCGATGAGAACTTTATCGAACATGTTGCGTTTGGCCTATTCGATGATCAACAGGGGTTCGCCGAATTCCACAGGCGCACCGCTTTCGACCAACACCTTGGCAACCTTGCCGCCTTTGTGGGCCTTGATCTGGTTAAACACCTTCATGGCTTCGATCAACATTACCACCTGGCCTTCGGAAACGGTGTCGCCAACGTTAACAAACACCGCTGCGCCCGGTTCGGGTGATGTGTAAACAACGCCCACCATCGGTGAAGTCACCACGCCGGGATGATCGGCGTGCGATAACGGTGCCGGGGCGCTTTCAACAGGCGCGGGCGCAGGCGCCGGGGCGGGCGGGGCAGCCGTGTGGCTGATGGCGTTGCCACCTTTGGAAACGCGAATGCTGACATCGCCTTCGCCGTATTCAATTTCCGACAAACCGGTCTGGTCGAGAAGCTTTGCCAGCTTCTTGATCAGTTTGTCATCGACATCAATTTTTTTGCTCATGGATTTGTTTTCCGATTTAGGCATTATCTATAATTCGTTTTGCTGCTTGTAGCGCCATTTCATAACCGAAACCACCAAAGCCGACAATTATTCCGACGGCTGCTTTTGAAACATAAGAGTGATGGCGAAATTCTTCACGCTGGTGGATGTTTGACAAGTGAACTTCGATCACCGGGGTTTTGGTAGCTTTCAGTGCATCGAGCAACGCCACCGATGTGTGGGTATAGGCACCGGCATTAATAACCAGTATATCAGCAACGCCTTGGGCCTGTTGCACCCAGTCGACCATTTCGCCTTCGGTATTGGTCTGGCGAAATTCTACTTCAAGTCCCAGTTCACCACCCAGGGTCTGGCATTTGGCCTCAATATCGGCCAACGTCTCGGCACCGTACACATCCGGCTCGCGTGTGCCGAGCAGGTTGAGGTTGGGTCCGTTGATGACCAGCACCTTGTTTGCCATCCGATTTTCAGCCTTTGACCAGAAATGAGGTGAATCGCAAGTCCTCGCGGTTTATAGCATGGGCATGATCTTGTGGAACAGGGGCATTTGCTTGTGTTACACCCTGATATCAAGGATTTTAAGGCCTCAACCCCGCTCAACCCCATTGATAACGAGAAACCCCATGCACCTGACCATCAACGGCGAAAAACGCGAATTTGAAGCATCCATCAAGGTCGCCGAGCTTTTGAGCCAAATCGGGCTGGACCCCGCCAAAGTGGCGGTGGAACGCAATCTTGAGATCGTGCCCAAGTCCGGCTACGCCGATATCGGGCTTGAAGACGGCGACAATCTGGAAATTGTGCATTTTATCGGCGGCGGCTCAGGCAAGGCCAAAAGTGGCGCCGACAGCTTTGAGGTCGCGGGTGAGGCTTATTGGTCGCGCCTTTTGGTCGGCACCGGCAAATACAAGGATTTTGAGGAAACGGCCAAGGCCATCGAGGCCTCGGGCGCCGAAATCGTCACCGTGGCGGTGCGCCGGGTCAACGTATCGGACCCCAAGGAACCGATGCTGGTCGATTATGTGGACCCCAAGGTTTATACCTAC
>DAOVVL010000103.1 GCA_030637205.1 Thalassospiraceae bacterium
ATTTCCGACATCGTCATGGGCGTCATGGCCAATGTCTTTTATGTGGACCTTGGGTTCGAGAAACAGGAAATCGGGCGCATCTCGAAATTCTTTGGCCTGATGATGACCATCGGCGGCGGCTTTCTCGGCGGGCTGGTGATGGTGCGCTACGGCGTGATGAAGACCCTGTTTGTGGGCGGGGTGCTGTCGGCAGCGACCAACGTTTTGTTTGCCGTGATGGCCGAGATCGGTCAGGCCGACATCCCGATGTTGATGATGGTGATTTCTGCCGACAACATTTCAGCGGGCATCGCCATGACGGCGTTTATTGCGTACCTGTCGGGCCTCACGTCTTCAGGCTTCACCGCCATGCAATACGCGATCTTTTCATCGATGATGCTGCTGTTTCCCAAGATCATTGCCGGCTATTCGGGCACCGTGGTCGAGGCCGTGAACTATTCCCCCTTCTTTATCGGCACCGCGATTATTGGCGTGGTACCGCTGGCGCTGATCGTCATGGTGGCGAAAAAGACCGCAAAAACAGGCTGATCACCTGCTCATCTGAAGGCCTTCATATTCGCAGTGGACGGGCGCGCCTATCCATGCGATACACCGCGCCAATCAGCCCTGACGGCGCAAACGTCGGGCTGTGCCAGCTGAAATAGACGGTGAGATATTATGGACATCAGCAAGATTTCCATCGGTGAAGACGCTCCTTATGACGTGAACGTGATCATCGAGGTTCCCATGGGCGGTTCGCCCGTGAAGTACGAAATGGATAAAGAATCCGGCGCCATGTTTGTCGACCGGTTCCTGCACACGGCCATGCACTATCCGTGCAACTACGGCTTTATTCCGCACACGCTTTCTGACGATGGCGATCCGGTGGACGCCGCCGTTTTGGGCCAGCACGTGCTGGCGCCGGGCGTGGTTATTCCGTCGCGCCCCATCGGTGTGTTGCTGATGGAAGACGAAAGCGGCATTGATGAAAAAATTCTCTGTGTGCCGGTGGACCGCCTGCATCCCTATTATGAAGACGTGTCTTCGTATCGTGACGTGCGGCCTATTCTTCTGGAACAGCTCGCGCACTTTTTCGCGCATTACAAAGATCTTGAAAAAGGCAAGTGGGCCGAAGTCAAAGATTGGCAGGGCCCGGAAAAGGCGATGGAGCTGATCCGCGAAGGCATTGCGCGCGCCAAAAGCTGATCGGGTTCAGGCGGAAAAAATAATAACGGGTGGCACTGGAAACGGTGCCGCCCTTTTTATTGCCAATGTTGAACGGGTGTTTCTCAACTTGTGCTAGACTTTTCAAACATGAACAACACACAGCCAACTTCCGACAATGCTTTCCCCCGCCACCGCATATTTGGTCTTGTTGCGGGGCCTGTCGTTCTGTTGGCAATGGCATTATCAGACGCACCCGATGGCCTTTCACCCGAAGGCTGGGCCACGGCGGCGATTGGTTCGCTAATGGCCGTGTGGTGGATGACCGAAGCCTTGCCGCTGGCGGTGACCGCCTTGTTGCCGTTGGTGCTGTTTCCCATTTTGGGCGTTGGCGATTTTCAAGGCACGGCGGTTTCTTATGCCCATCCGCTGATCTTCCTGTTTCTGGGCGGCTTTCTGTTGGCCCGCGCGATGGAACGCTGGCAACTGCATCGCCGTCTGGCGTTGTTTGTGTTGGGCATCGGCGGCAGTGACCCCGCTGCGATTATTGCCAGCCTGATGGTGGCGACGGCGTTCCTTAGCCTGTGGGTCAGCAACACCGCGACCACGATGGTGATGCTGCCCATTGCCCAATCCATTGTAATGACTTTGCAGGGAAGTGGCGGACATCAATATGGCGTGCATCAACCCAAAAACGAATATGGTGCGGCCCTGATGTTGGGGATTTGTTATGCGGCGACCATCGGCGGCATGGGATCGCTGATCGGCACCCCGCCCAATGCCTTGTTCGCGGCATTCATGCGCGATACTTACGCAATGGAAATTGGCTTCGCCAGATGGATGATGATCGGCGTGCCGATTGTTTTGATCTTGTTACCGCTGACATGGGTGGTGTTGACGCGGGTGATTTTCAAATCATCACTGGAACACCAAAGAGCCGCGCAGGCCAACCTGAAACAACACATCGATCAACCGGGACCAATGTCACGGGGTGAAAAAATGATCGGGGTGATGATGTTGTGCGTCGCGATGCTGTGGATTTTTCGCCCGCTTTTGAATGGCGCGTTTCCAAGCCTGAACTTAACGGATGCGGGCATTGCGGTCACGGCGGCGGTGATGCTGTTCATCGTGCCGGTGCACCTCAAACAAGGTGTGTTCATGATCAGCTGGCAAGACGCCGTTAAAATTCGCTGGGATGTGTTGATTTTGTTCGGCGGTGGCTTGGCACTGGCAGCCGCCATCAGTAAATCCGGTCTGGCGGGCTGGATCGGATCGTCGGCTGAGGCGCTGCAACACCTGCCGGTGTTCGTGCTGATATTGGTTGGTACCGTGATCATTGTTTACCTGGGCGAACTTGCCAGCAACACCGCGATGGCTGCGATCTTTCTGCCTATCGCCGGGGCGACCGCCGTCGGCATTGGTATTGATCCGCTGCAACTGGTGCTGCCGGTGGCGTTAGGCGCGTCGCTGGGGTTCATGTTGCCGGTGGCGACACCGCCCAACGCCATCGTATTTGGATCGGGCGTGGTCACGGCCGCACAAATGCTCAAGGCCGGCGCACTGTTGAACATCATCGGAATTGTCGTGGTGGTGGCGATGGGGTTGTTATCGGCGCCTATTGTGTTTCCACCGAACTGATGGGGGGCGCAAAAAAAGGCAGCTAAAATGAAGCTGCCTTTCGCTTAACTGTGATGGGTGTAGGTTGTTAAGCGCCTAGCCCCATTCCCTGCATCAACAGATACAGCACGGCCGCCAAGACGCCAGCCACCGGCACGGTGATGACCCATGCGGCTGCAATGGTCAATACATGGCTGCGGCGCACCAGCCGGCGCTTGGTTGATTTCTTGAGCTTCTTCTTCAGGGCTTTTTCGTCCAGCCCGTCAAAATCGGGGTTCAGCTCAGGCGTGATGGCTTGCACCACCTTGACCCCGGCTGCAGCCCCGGCTTCGGCTGCGGCCAGTGGTGACGGGCGCATTGCGGCGCGAAGCGCGTTTCGGCGTGCCAGGTATTCGCGCAGGAAGCCCACGCCAAATACGCCACCCACGGCAATGTGGGTCGAGCTGACCGGAAGGCCTAAAGCAGACGCGATGATCACCGTAATGGCGGCGGCCAGCGCCACGCAAAAAGCGCGCACCGGGTTCAGCTTGGTAATCTCGGAACCGACCGTGCGGATCAACTTTGGCCCGAACAGTAAAAGCCCGATGGAAATACCCAGCGCGCCCACCAGCATGACCCATAGCGGAATGCCCGCCGTGGTCACGATCTCACCCGATTCGGCAACTGATACGATAGCAGCCAGTGGGCCAACCGCGTTGGCAACATCGTTGGCGCCGTGGGCAAACGAAAGCAGGGCTGCGGAAAAAATCAACGGGATCACAAAAAGTTTGTGTACCGATTTTTTGCGGTTTTCCATAGTGGCAGAGCGTGCCACAACGCGGGCGCGGACCAGTGCCCAGGTTGCACCAAACATCAATGTGCCTGCTGCAAACATTTCCAACCAGCTCGCTTTATAGAGTTTCTTGATGCCCTTGCTCATCAGGTACATGGTGAACACACCTGCCATGATGGCGACCACGATGGGCACCCATTTGCGCGCCGCTGCAAGTTTGTCTTCCTGGTTCAGCACCGCCGTTTTCAAAAAATATAAAAACGCGGCCGCAATGATGCCGCCCAACAGCGGTGAGATCACCCAGCTTGCGGCGATCTTGCTCATGGTCATCCAGTTGACCGCGTTCATGCCTGTGGCTGCGATGCCGGCACCCATAACCCCGCCCACAATCGAGTGCGTGGTTGAAACGGGTGCACCGACGTACGTGGCCAGGTTCAGCCAAAGTGCGGCGGCCAACAATGCCGCCATCATGGCGGTCATGAAAGTTTGTGCATCCGGCATCAGCATCGGATCGATGATGCCTTTCTTGATGGTCGAAACCACGTCGCCACCGGCAAGGATGGCACCGCTACTTTCAAAGATTGCGGCGATCAGGATCGCACCCATCAAAGTTAGTGCTTTGGACCCAACTGCGGGGCCGACGTTGTTGGCTACATCGTTGGCACCAATGTTCAACGCCATGTAACCGCCGATAACGGTGGCGGCGATAACAAACGGCGAAACTGTTAAGCCGCCGATCTGTGATGATGCGAAAATCCAGACGCCAACCAAAAATAAAAGCCCTAGACCGATTCGGGCCAGTGACTGGCCTTGGGTCTGGGCTGCGGCTTCAACGCGAGCAATTTTCTTGAGGTCTTTATCAAGCCCTGTTTTGGGCCTGTAGTCATTAGGTTCCATATCGAACCGTTCCTTCTATCTATTACTTTCTTTTTTCATAGCGCCCGTATCGCCAATTTCCGGCTTAATTGCAAGCCTCTTTTTGTGGCCTGATTTGAATACATTTGAGGTGTGGCAGAAATGCCCATGCCCCCAACAAAAAGGGGGCACTGGGCGGCGCTTCTACCCTGCGCCAGACATTCATTATCTGTCATGTGCCTTATTAAAGCGCGTCGTGAACCGCCATCGCGGCCATGTTCACAATGTCCGAAACGTTGGCGCCCATGGGCACGATTTGTACCGGCTTGGATAGCCCTACCAACAACGGCCCGATCACGGTGCCGCCGCCCAGTTGTTGCATCAAACCTGACGCCACCGAGGCCGCGTTGAGGCTGGGCATGATCAGGATGTTTGCAGCTCCGGACAGGCGGGTGAACGGATAGGCGCGTCTTTGCAATTCATAATCCAGCGCCACTTCGACGCTCATCTCGCCTTCATATTCAAACGTTGCTTCCTGATCATCAAGGATGCGAACCGCATTGCGTATCGCCAAGGTTTGTTCGGGCATCGGGTTGCCGAAGTTGGAAAATGAAATCATCGCTACACGCGGGTCTTGTCCCATGCGCCGCACTTGTTTTGCCGTTTGGGCGGCGATTTGTGCAAGCTGTTGGGCAGTGGGAATCATGTGCACGGCGGTATCGGCTAAAAATACGGTGCGCCCTTGTGCCACCAACATGGTCAGGCCAAATAAAATTTCGCCATCGACAGGGTCCATAACGCGCGTAATATCGGTCAAGGCCACATTGTAATTGCGCGTCAGGCCTGTGACCATGGCGTCAGCGTCATTTTGCGCGACCATGGATGCGGCGAACACGTTGCGGTTCTGGTTGACCAGTCGTTGACAGTCACGGACCAAAAGCCCGTCGCGCTGCATGCGTTCATAAAGGCTGTCGGTGTAACGCTCAGTGGCGTCCGATAGTCTGGCGTTGGTAATTTCAACGCCGTCCTGCTCCGGCAGGCCCAGGTCACGCATTTTGCTACGTACTTCATCTTCGCGCCCGATCAATATGGGGTAGCCGTAACCGGCGTTGAAAAACGCGACCGCAGCGCGGATCGATTTTTCTTCTTCGCCTTCGGCAAACACCACCTTGCGCGGATGCAACGCAACATCGGCAAAGATCGCCTGCAACGATGGTGCGGTCGGGTCCAGACGTGCCGACAGTTCGTTTTTATAAGCCACCATGTCGATGATGGGTTGCTGGGCGACGCCGGAATCCATTGCCGCCTTGGCCACCGCAGGCGGGATACATGCGATGAGGCGTGGATCAAACGGGGCCGGGATAATATAATCGGGGCCGTAACGCAGGTGTTTGTCGGAATAGGCCATGTCTACTTCATCGGGCACGTCTTCGCGGGCCAGTTCGGCAATGGCGTTGGCGGCGGCGATTTTCATTTCATCGTTGATGGTGGTTGCGCGCACATCCAGCGCACCGCGGAAGATATACGGAAAGCCCAGCACGTTGTTGACCTGGTTGGGATGGTCTGAGCGCCCGGTGGCGACGATGGCATCGCTGCGCACCGCCATCACATCGTCGGGGGTAATTTCCGGGTCGGGGTTGGCCATGGCAAATATGATGGGCCGGGCCGCCATGCCTTCAACCATTTTCTGGCTGACCGCATCCTTGACCGAAAGGCCTAAAAACACGTCAGCACCGACCATCGCATCTTCAAGGGTGCGACATTCGGTGTCGATGGCGTGGGCAGATTTCCACTGGTTCATGCCTTCTTCGCGGCCTTGATAAATAACGCCTTTGCTGTCGCACATGATGACGTTGTCGTGTTTGACCCCCATCGCCTTGATCAGTTCCACACACGCGATGGATGCGGCACCCGCGCCGTTGGCGACAAGCTTTATTTCTGAAAGGTCGCGATCGGTAATGTGGCACGCATTAATAAGACCCGCCGCGGTGATGATGGCGGTGCCGTGCTGGTCATCGTGAAACACGGGAATGTCCATCAGCTCACGAAGGCGTTGTTCGATGATGAAACACGCCGGGGCTGCGATGTCTTCCAGATTGATGCCGCCGAAACTGGGGCCCAGGTGTTTGACCGCGTTAATGAACTCGTCCACGTCGCGGGTATCGACTTCCAGATCAATGCCGTCGATATCGGCAAAACGTTTGAACAGCACCGCCTTGCCTTCCATCACCGGCTTGGATGCCTGCGCGCCCAGATCGCCCAACCCCAGCACTGCGGTGCCGTTGGAAATGACCGCCACCAGATTGCCCTTGGCGGTGTAGTCGTACGCAAGTGTTTTGTCGCGTTCGATCTCAAGGCACGGCACCGCAACCCCCGGCGAATACGCCAGCGACAGGTCGCGCTGCGAGGTCAGCGGCTTGGTTGCGCGAATTTCAATTTTGCCGGGCCTGCCGCGGGAATGAAATTCCAGGGCTTCCTGATCGGTGACGGTTTTTTTGTCGTTGCTCATGGTTGGGGGGGTCTCTTTATGCCTTGGCGCGGTA